>CALMLJ010000425.1 GCA_937868025.1 uncultured Acidimicrobiaceae bacterium | reverse complement strand
CGGCGTCGCCGTCGTTGACCCGATCGGCGATTGCATCGGGGCTGAACCCACCGAAGATCACGGAGTGGGCGGCACCGATCCGGGTGCATGCGAGCATCGCCATGGGCAGCTCGGGGATCATCGGCATGTAGATCGCAACGCGGTCGCCCCGCTTCACCCCGAGGCGCTTGAGCGCGTTCGCGAAGCGGGCGACGTCATCGCGCAGCTCGGCGTAGGTGATCGTGCGGGTGTCACCGGGCTCCCCTTCCCAGTGCAGCGCGACGCGGTCGCCGAGGCCGGCGTCGACGTGGCGGTCGAGGCAGTTGTAGCTGACGTTGAGCTTGCCGCCGACAAACCACTTGGCGTCGGGGAGGTTCCACTCGAGGGTCGTGTCGAAGTCCTGGAACCAGGTCACGAACTCGCGGGCCTGGCGAGCCCAGAACGCCTCGTAGTCGGCGTTGGCCTCGTCGTAGAGCGAGCGATCCCCGGCATTGGCCGCTGCAGCGAACTCCGGGCTCGGGGCGAACACCCGATCCTCGTTGTAGTAGTCCTCGATCGTCGGCTCACTCATGCGTCTCCCCCTCGGTCCAGGCGTTTCCACGCCGGAGCCGAAGTTAGCGCCTCAGGGTTGGTGAAACGTTGGGGCGGAGGCCGTCAGTGGCTCAGGACGAGGTTGGTGGCGAGCCCGACGATCAGGAACGATCCGGCGACTCGGAACCAGGACGGCCCAAGGGGAGGCAAGGCGCGCCGGAGCGTCGAACCCAGGATCACGAGACCCACGTGCACGACGAGCGAGGCCGACATGATGCCGAGCGGCCAACCGACGTTGGAGGCACGATCACCAGTGGCCACCACGAGGGAGGTGAAGGCGACGATGGTCAGCGGGTTCATGATGGTGAGCGCCATCATTCGGCCGGCCAGACGGAGGGGGCGACCGTGTGCCCTCGGGCCCGCGGCTCCCCGTCCCGCGAACTCGTCGAGTCCCGACCGGTACCGGCTGATCTCCGTCACGGCCTTGCGGAACATGACGGCGGCAAGGGTGACGAGCAGCGCTGCGGCGACGAACCGCATCACTGTCGTGTACGGCTGGAGCGCCCGCGACAGCGCTGCGCCCGAGAACGCTGCGAGCGTGGCGAACGTGAGGTCGGCCGACGCGACACCGATGGCCGCGGGCCACGCCCGGGCCACCCCACGTTCGATGCCGAGCTCCACGAGGAGCACGGCGATCGGTCCGACGGCGATCATCAAGGGGATGCCCGAGGCGAGTCCCAACCAGAAGCTGTGCATGAGCTGAGCGTGCCAGATCTCGGGCCGGACGTTCGGGGTTCTTCGGGCGCACAGGTAGGCTTTGGGCGTGGAAATAGCGGCAATTGATGATCTGGACCGGGCAATCCTCGATGAACTCCGAATCGACGGACGAATCAGCTGGCGAGAGCTCGGGGAACGCGTCGGGCTCGGCGCAACCGCCACGGCGGACCGGGTCCGACGTCTGACGGACGCAGGGGTGATCACCCGGTTCACCACGGTCATCGATCCCGCAGCCCTCGGCATCGGCCTGCGCGCCATCGTCGATCTCCGACTCAGCGCCGGCACCCACCCCGACGAGTTCGAGCGGTGGATCTCACACAGCACCGAGGTGCAGGCCGCCTTCCATGTGACGGGTCCGTTCGACTACCAGCTCGTGCTCTCGTGCGCCGACGTGGCGGCGCTCGACCGACTGCTCCGCGGATGGAAGCACGATGGTTGGGTGTCGGAGTCGAACACCCGCATCCTCATGACCGAGATCGATCTCGCGGCCGCTCGTGAGACCGCCGACTGATCAGGCCGGGTCGCCGGCGTGCAGGGCGAGGTAGCGGGTGGCGATCCCGACGTGCATCGCAATGCCATGTGCCATCGCGTCCTCGTTGATCCGCATCAGGTTGGAGTGGCAGCTGGGCGCCTCGAGTGAGTTGTCGATGTCGCTCGGGCAGACACCGAGGAACGCCATGGCCCCCGGCACCTTCTCGAGGATGTAGCCGAAGTCCTCCGCGCCCATGATCGGAGACGGGAGTTCGAAGTACTTGTCGGCTCCGAGCACCTCCTCCGCGGTGTGCTTGGCGAACTCGACGAACGAGACGTCGTTGCGGACCACGGCGTAGCCGGGGGTCATGGTCAGCTCGACCTCACACTCGTGAGCGGCGGCGATGTTGCGGACGACGCGCTCGAAGCCCGCGGTCACCGACATACGGGTCCAGTCGCTCACCGTCCGGATCGTGCCGAGCAGCTCGGCCGTCTCCGGGATCACGTTGAACGTCGAACCGGCCGAGATCTTGCCCACGGTCACCACGGCGGGGTTGAAGGCATCGATGCGTCGCGTGACCATGGTCTGGATCGCGCCGACCATCTCGCACGCCACAGGGATCGGGTCGTTGCCGAAGTGGGGCGTCGAGGCATGGCCGCCCTTGCCCTTGACCTTCACGACGAAGTCGTCGGTCGACGCCATGATCGGACCGGGCCGGCAGGCGACGAA
>CALMLJ010000424.1 GCA_937868025.1 uncultured Acidimicrobiaceae bacterium | reverse complement strand
ACGGCGGCGTCGGGCAAGCTCAACGAGGCGCTTGCCGAGGAGGTCGTCGCCCACTACGCCGAGGGCGTCTTCGCCAGCTACACCGCGACGCTGGACGGAGCGAAGGCACTCGATGCTGCCGTCGAGGCCTTCGTCGCCGACCCCACCGAGGCAACGCTCACCACGGCCAGGTCGGCATGGATCGCCGCCCGGACGCCCTACGGACTCACCGAGGCATTCCGGTTCTACGGTGGCCCGATCGACAACAAGGAAGATGGTCCCGAAGGGCGCATCAACGGATGGCCGCTCGACGAGCAGTACATCGACTCCACGGTCGACACTCCCGACTCGGGCATCATCGCCGACACGGTGGGCTTCCCCGAGATCACCAAGGACGCCCTGGCGGCGGCCAACGAGCAGGGTGGCGAGGCCAACCTCTCGACGGGCTGGCACGCCATCGAGTTCCTCCTGTGGGGTCAGGATCAGAGTGACACCGGGCCCGGTGCCCGACCGGCGACCGACTACACGACCGCTGCCAACGCCGAGCGTCGCAAGCTGTACCTGTCGGCGGTCACCGACCTCTTGATCGACGACCTGACGCAGGTCACCGACCAATGGGCACCCGACGCCGACAATTACCGCTCCGAGTTCGTGGCCAGGCCGGTGACCGAGACGCTGAGCGACATGATCACCGGCATCGGGGAGCTGTCCCGCGGCGAACTCGCCGGCGAGCGTATGAACGTCGCCTTCGAGGAGCGCGACCAGGAGAACGAGCACTCCTGCTTCAGCGACAACACCACTGCGGATCTGTCCGCCAACGCCAACGGGATCGCGAACGTGTGGCTCGGCTCGTACGCCGGTGTCGCTTCGGGGCCCGGTCTCGCGTCGCTCGTTGCCGACGCCGACGCCGCGTTGTCGTCCGACATCACGGCGCAGATCTCCGAGTCGGTACTCGAGATCTCGAAGATCCCGGCGCCGTTCGACCAGAACCTCACGGCGGATGCCCCCGACGACGGCCCGGGCCGCACCGCGATCCGCAACGCCATCGAGGATCTCGGCACGCAGACGGATTCGATCGTGGCCGCTGGTAAGGCGCTCGGAGTGACGGTCGAGGTCAGCTGATGAAGCGTGCCGTTCCGATCGCGATCGTCGCGGCGGCGACGATCGCGATGGGATTGGCCGGGTGTTCGAACGAGCGGGCGGCGCGCCCGGCCGAGGTCGCGCTGGCCGATCTCCTCGACTCCGACCTCGGCGGTGACACGACCCGCAACGTCGTCAACCAGAACGCGTTCGGACTTCCGGCCAAGAGCCTGCCGGGAAGCAGCCGGGCGGACTTCGAGGTCGGCGACAGCTTCTTCACCCAGAACTGGGTGATCGCACCGGCGTCGACCACGAGCCGCGACGGCCTGGGTCCGACGTTCAACGCCACCGCGTGCGCCTCGTGCCACACGTTCGACGGTCGAGCCGAGCCGCCCGCCGAGGGTGGGCCGGCGACGCCGGGGCTGCTCCTGCGGCTGAGCATCGCCGGCAAGGCGGCGCACGGTGCGCCGAAGGCCCATCCCACGTACGGCGGTCAGCTCCAGGACCGGTCGGTTCCCGGTGTTCCTGCCGAGGGAAGCATCGCGATCACCTACGAGGACATCGAGGGAGCGTTCGCCGACGGCACGACGTACACCCTGCGCAAGCCGGTGTACGAGATCGGTGACCCGGCGTTCGGGGAACCGGGCGAGATCATGATCGGTCCTCGCATTGCGCCGCAGATTCCCGGGATGGGTCTCCTCGAGGCCGTGCCCGCCGCGACGATCGA
>CALMLJ010000423.1 GCA_937868025.1 uncultured Acidimicrobiaceae bacterium | reverse complement strand
CGCCTGACTACGCGCCGGGACGGTGCGCCATGAGTTCGATCTCGACGCGGGCTCCGAGCGGAAGCGACGCCACACCGATGGTGGTGCGGGCCGGGTAGGGCTCGGCGAACATCTCCGCGTAGACCGCGTTCATCGCCGGGAAGTCGTCCATGTCGACGAGGAACACGTTGGCCTTCACCACGTCGTCGGGCGTGAGGCGTGCGGCCTCGAGTACCGCCCACAGATTGGCGAACACCTGCCGCGTCTGGGCGCCGATGTCACCCTCGACCAGCTTGCCGGTCGTGCTGTCGAGCGGGGTCTGCCCCGAGCACACCACGAAGAACCCTGCATCGACCGCATGGGAGTACGGACCGACAGCGACGGCGCCGGCCGCGGTATGAGCGACGCGGGTGGACGGGCTGGGATCGGGCATCGGGGCCTCCGGAGGTGTCGTGATCAGGGCTGTTTGCGGGACAGGCTGAGAGCGAAGTCGCCTGCCGGATCGGTCCACCATCCGATGAGCTCGAGGCCAACAGCGGCGAGCTCGGATCGGACACCGTCGGCACGGAACTTGGCACTCACCTCGGTGAGCATCTCCTCACCGGCCTCGAAGTCGACCACAAGATCGAGCTCCTCAACGGTCACCCGCTGGGTCGTCGTCGACCGCAGCCACATCTCGATCCACTCGGCTTCGGGATTCCATCGGGCCACGTGCTCGAACGTGTCGAGGTCGAAGTCCGAACCGAGCTCCCGATTGACGACGGCGAGCACGTTGCGGTTGAAGGCCGCCGTGACTCCCGACGGGTCGTCGTAGGCGGTGACGAGCCGATCGACGTCCTTCACGAGGTCAGTGCCCAGCAGCAGCGTCTCGCCGGGTTCGAGCGTTGCTGCCATGGACGCCAACAGACGGGCGCGCGGCTGCGGCGGATAGTTGCCGACCGTACCGCCGAGGAACGCCAGGAGGCGACGGCCCCCCTTCGGCAGCTCGGCTACGTGGCGGTCGAAGTCGCCGACCACCGCGTCGATGGTGAGGCCCGGGTACCGGGTGGCCAGCTCGTTCGCGGCCGAGCGCAACGCCGAAGGGCTGACGTCGAACGGAACGTAGCGTCGGAGGCGCCCCGTCGCGTCGAACGCGTCGAGCAGCACCCGGGTCTTGTCCGACGACCCCGACCCCAGTTCCATGAGCGTGTCGGCGCCGGACAACTCGGCGATCTCGGCGGCCGCACCACGGAGCGCCGCCCGCTCAGCCTCGGTCGGGTAGTACTCGACGAGGCGGGTGATCTTGTCGAAGAGCTCGCTGCCGGCCTCGTCGTAGAACCACTTGGGCGGGAGGTGCTTGGGAGAGGCCGTCAACCCCTCGGCGACGTCAGCGCGCAGGGCGGCCCGGATGTCGTCGGGGCCGAGGTGGTTGGTCTCGGTGATGAGCGAACCGCTCGGCCCGCTCATGCGTCGGCCGCCAGTCGAACCCCACCGAACGCCCACCGTGAACCCGGCGGGAAGAAGTTGCGGTAGGTCGCCCGGGTGTGGCCCTCGGGGGTGACGCACGCGCCACCGCGCAGCACCATCTGGTTCGACATGAACTTGCCGTTGTACTCGCCGACGGCGCCCGGGGCGGGTCGAAAGCCGGGATAGGCGATGTAGGGGCTGGCGGTCCACTGCCACACGTCGCCGCGCCACTGCCGCACCGAACCGTCGCTCCGGCCGGCCGTCGGGGACGGCTGCCAACCGATGCGAGGTGGCTCTCCCGCCGCCGAGCCGCTGGCGACGACCGCGTGTTCCCACTCGAACTCGGTCGGCAGACGGGCACCGGACCAGGTCGCGAACGCATCGGCCTCGTAGTGACTCACATGACACACGGGCTCGGCGTGACTCACCGGTCGCGGGCCCATGAGGCCGAATCGAGACCACGGCGTGGAACCATCCGCGTTTCCGAGGTCGCCGCGACGCCAGTAGAGGGGCGCCGTCCAGCCCTGCGCCTTGACGGTGGCCCAGCCGTCGGACAGCCACAACTCGGGCCGCTCATAACCGCCGTCGGCCATGAACTCGAGCCACTCGCCGCACGTGACGAGTCGGTCGGCCAAACGGTACGGCTCGAGCCACACGCGATGCCGGGGGCCCTCGTTGTCGTACGCGAACCCCGAGTCGTCATGTCCGACCTCGACCAGCCCGCCGTCGAACTCGAGCCACGAGACCGGGAGCGTCGCGGGATCGGCGCCGCTCGGTGGCGACGCCGGAGGTCGGTAGGCCACGCGGGTCGGGTTGCACGACAGCACGTGCTTGATGTCCATGAGCAGCAGCTCCTGGTGCTGCTGCTCGTGGTGGAGGCCCAGCTCGACCAGGGCGGCAACCTCGTCGGACACACCGCCGTCGAGCAGCGCCACCATCGCGTCGTCGACGACCTGGCGGTAGGCCGTGACCTCGCCGACGCCAGGTCGGCTGATGAGACCCCGTTGAGCCCGCGGGTGCCGCGGCCCGACGGCTTCGTAGTAGGAGTTGAACAGGTAGTCGAACCCGCTGTCGTAGACCCGGTAGCCGGGTTGATGGTGCCCGAGGACGAAGGTCTCGAAGAACCACGTCGTGTGGGCACGATGCCACTTGGTGGGACTGACGTCGGGCATGGACTGCACCGTCTGGTCCTCGGCGCCCAAGGGCTCGGCCAACCACTCGGTGGTGGAGCGCACTCGGCGGTACTCCTCGGCGAGGTCGGACCGGATGTCGCTCTGTGTGCTCGGCATGGAATCTCCCCTGTTCAGGATGCTGCCGCGAGGCCTCGTTCGAAGAACTCGAGCGCGTCGTCGACCGTGGTGACGGCGGACCGTTCGAGTGCTGCGCCGTACGGCTCGTTCCAGAAGCCGCCGACGGGGGGCGGCGACCAGGGGCCGACGTACAGGTAGGGCTCCACCCGACCCGAGTCGCCGGCGTCGCCGGGGGAGCCGCCGAAGTTGATCTCGCCGATCGAGCACGCGAGGTCGAAGTGCTCGGGCCACAGCTGCACCACCGACGGAAGGAGGGCGGCGTGTCGGTGGCGGAACTCCTCGAGCGCGGTGTCGACGAACCGGAACCACTCGGCGATCGTCGCCGCCGCGACTGGATCGACGGCGAGCGGAGCATCGGGGTCGCCGGCGGAGGTGGCGACGAAGACGCCGGTCTCGGCGTCGGGCGGCAGGCCGACCAGGGCTGCGGCTGCTCCCAACGTGGTGATGTCGTGCCAGGACTCGCCGTCACCATCGCGGTCGACCACGAGGAACGTGCCGTCGACACGGATGCGGCGCCGATGCCCGTCGACGACGTGTTCGGGCTGGCCGAATCCGCCGGCGGTCCGACGGAGACCGATGCGGCCCGTGGCGCGCTGCAGGTCGGGCGCGAGCACCCGCTCGGCCAGGGTGTGGAACGCGGCGCGGGTGGAGACGAGCGTGGCGACATCGGCCACCGTCGAGAGCATGGGGAAGTCGTACCCGGACATGACGAGAGCCTTACATGAACCCCTGACATTGACCCTTACAGGGTGCAGAACAGTTGCCCCGGGCACCGGGACGGCCCCGTCCCCACCGTCACCGAGGCTGTCGGAGGGCCCACCTAGAATCCACCGAACACGCGTTCCAGCAGTCCGTCGCTGCCGGTCCGCGACCCCCGATTGCAGCTGGAGTGCCCCATGCCCTCACAAGGCGACCTGTTCGAGACCAACTTCGCACGCGAGGTCATCGAGATCCCCGTACAGCAGGAGATGAGTGAGTCATTCCTCGCCTATTCCCTGTCGGTCATCACGTCGCGAGCCATCCCCGACGTCCGCGACGGCCTCAAGCCCGTGCAGCGCCGGATCCTCTACTCCATGTCGTCCATGGGCCTTCGGCCCGACCGCCCCCACCGCAAGTGCGCCGGCGTCGTCGGCGACACGATGGGCAAGTACCACCCCCACGGCGACGGCTCCATCTACGACGCGCTCACCCGCATGGGCCAGACGTTCTCGCGCAACGTGTGCCTCGTCGATCCCCACGGCAACTTCGGCACGCTCGACGACCCCCCCGCCGCCTACCGCTACACCGAGTGCCGCTTGTCAGAGGCCGCGATGGAGCTGTTGGCGGAGATCGACGAGGAGACCGTCGAGTTCCGCGCCACGTTCGACGGCGAGCGCGAAGAGCCGATCTACCTGCCGGCGCGCCTACCGAACCTGCTGGTCAACGGCACGACCGGCATCGCCGTCGGCATGGCCACCAACATGCCGCCGCACAACCTCGTCGAGGTCTACGAGGCCATCAAGCTGGTGATGACCAAGCGCCGCCCGAAGCCCACCGTCGAGGAACTCCGCGCCGTGCTCCCGGGCCCCGACCTGCCGTCGGGGGGCATGATCATCGACGACTCGATCGACGAGGCCTACGCGACCGGTCGCGGCACGTTCCGGATGCGGGCGACTGCCGAGATCGTGAACATCACCAAGACGCGCCAGGGCATCGTCGTGACCGAGCTGCCCTACATGGTCGGGCCCGAGCGCATCGTCTCGCGTATCCAGGAGTTGGTGAACACCGGCAAGCTCGTCGGCGTCTCCGACGTGAAGAACCTGCAGGACCGCCGCACCGGCATGAACATCACGATCGAGTGCAAACCGGGCGTCAACGCCAAGGCGATCCTCACCGAGTTGTACCGCCTCACTCCGATGGAGGAGTCCTACGGCGTCAACAACGTCGTCCTCGTCGACGGCGTTCCCACCACGGTCGGCATCTGGGACCTCTGCAACTACTACGCCGAGCATCGCCTCGACGTGGTGCGCCGCCGCACCACCTACCGCCTCGGCCGCGCCCGCGACCGCCTGCACATTCTCGAAGGCCTCCTGATCGCCCTCGACGCGATCGACCTCGTCATCTCGATCATCCGCTCCTCGCAGGACGCCGCCGAGGCTCGCACCCGACTCATGGAACAGCTGTCGCTGAGCGACATCCAGGCGAGCCACATCCTCGACATGCAGCTGCGCCGCCTCACCGCGCTGGAGAAGCTGAAGCTCGAGCAGGAGGTCGCCGAGCTGCGCGACCTCATCGTCGACTACGAGAAGATCCTCGACTCCGAGCAGCGTCAGCGCACCATCGTCCTCAAGGAACTCGAGGACATGGTGAAGCGGTTCGGTTCACCTCGCCGCACCCGCATCATTCGCCCCGACCAGATCGACGACGTGTCGCTCGAAGCCATGCTCGACGACCCCGAGGGCATGACCGACGACCCGTGCGCCGTGACACTCACCGCGTCGGGCCTGGTCGGTCGTGAGCCCGCGGAGGGTCCGAAGCAGGCGACGTTCGGGCGCCACGACGTGCTGCGGGCGCGAGTCTACACGACCACCATGAGCAAGGTGATGGCGATCACCAGCGCCGGTCGAGCGCTCGTCTCGCCCGCCGCCGCGATCTCCGAGGTCGGCGGTCGCTCGCGAGGGGTCGCGGTCGCCGAGGCGTTCGCGACCCAGAAGGGCGAGTCGGCGCTCACGTTGGTCGCAGCTCCGACGGCACCCGCCACCGCTCCCGAGGGAGAGCTCCTTGCCGAAACGGCGGCACCGACCGCGCTGCCCCCGATCATGCTGGTCACCGCCAACGGCGTCGTGAAGCGACTCACCAACGACGAGGTCATGACCACCGCGAACACCAAGCCGGTCATCGGCCTGAAGCCGGGCGACACCGTGGTGGCCGCCTTCGAGGCGCCCGACGACGCCGAGGTCGTGATCGTCACGTCCAACGCCCAGGCGCTCCGCATCGACGCGTCGACGGTGTCGGTGCAGGGCCGAGGCGCCGGAGGTGTGGCGGGCATCAAGCTCGCCGACGGCGCCACCGTCGTGGCCGCCGGCCCGGCCGGACCCGATGCCGTCGTGCTCACCCACACCGACCAGCAGACGGCCAAGGTCACCGATGCCGCCGAGGTGCCGCTCAAGGGCCGGGGTACCGGTGGTGTTCGCATCACCAAGTTCCGCGACGAGCGTGCGCTCGACTTCGCGTACGTGGGCCCCGAGTCGGGGCTGAGCGTGGTCGTCGGCACCGAGGAGGCTCCGTCCAAGCCCGACGCCAACCCCGAGCCGCTCACGATCGCCCACACCGCCCGCGACCTCGTCAGTCGTCCCGTTCCCCGACGCATCCTGGACGTGGGCTTCGGCCGCTGGTGATCGTGTCCTGATCTGGCACACTCTGCCCTCATGGCAGTGAAGACGGTCGCGTACCTGAGCGGCGGTTACCCCCGGGTGACCGATGCGTTCATCACACGGGAGATCGCCGGGGTCGAGGCCTGCGGCATCACGGTCGAGCGCTTCGCGGTGCGGGCGCCCGACGACGACAAGATGACGGGGCCCGAACAGCGGCGGGAACGCGACCTCACGACCTACCTGCTGGGCGGCTCGAAGGCCGAACTGGCGACGGCGGTGGTGCGGGCCGCGATCCGATCCCCGAAGCGGTTCGTGTCCGCAGCGAAGCTCGCGCTGCACACCCGACGGGTCGGTGTCGAGGGGTCGGTGCGCCACGTCGCGTACTTCGTGGAGGCGGCGGTGCTCGCCGGTCATCTCCGCGCTCGCAAGGTCGACCATTTGCACAACCACTTCTCCGACTCGAGCTGCACGGTCGCCATGCTGGCGTCGGAGCTCTCCGGTGTCCCGTACAGCTTCACGATCCACGGTCCGGCGATCTTCTTCGAGCCCCGGGAGTGGAGCCTCGAAACCAAGATGAACACGGTCGCGTTCTGCGCGGCGATCAGCGCGTTCGCGAAGGCCCAGGCGAGCATCTACTGCGATCCGTCGCGGTGGGATCTCATCCACGTCGTGCACTGCGGGGTGGACGACCTCCGACCGGCCGCCGACGAACGAGACCCCGAGCGCCTCGAGCTCCTGTTCGTCGGTCGGCTGGAACCTGTGAAGGGCATCGCCGTCCTGCTGGAGTCGGTCGGCAAGCTGGTCGCCGCCGGGCGCAACGTGCGGCTGACCGTGGCCGGCGACGGGGCCTTGCGCTCGGACCTGGAGCGTCGCGCCGCATCCTTGGGCGACGCCGTCCGGTTCGTGGGCTATCGCTCCCAGCCCGAGATCCGCCAGCACCTCGCCGAGTCCGACGCCCTGGTGCTGCCGAGCTTCGCCGAGGGTGTGCCCGTTTCGTTGATGGAGGCGATGTCCCAGGAGCGTGCCGTCGTGGCGACGAGCGTCGGTGGCGTCACCGAGTTGGTCAAGCACGGGGTCAACGGTCTGGTGGTGCACCCCGGCGACCCCATTGCGCTCGCCGACGCGTTGACGACCCTTGCCGACGACCCCGAGCTCCGCCGCACGATGGGCCTCGCCGGCCGAGAGACGGTACGGGCCGACTTCGACTCGGCGACCGAGGCCCGCCGCCTGGTCGCGCTGTTCCGCGATCCCGAGGGCACCCGGGGCATCGTGCGCCCCGACCCCGTCGCCCCTGAATCCGCATGACTCTGGCTGTCAGTGGGGATCACTAGCCTGGCCCCGCATGGCGCCCCCGACCGAGAACTCCACCGAGGCCTACGACGAACACTCGATCCAGCTCATCGAAGGGCTCGATGCGGTGCGCAAGCGGCCCGGCATGTACATCGGTGGCACCGGCTCGGAGGGCCTGCACCACCTGGTGTGGGAGATCGTCGACAACGCCGTCGACGAGGCGGCCGCCGGGTTCTGCAACCTCATCGAGGTCACGCTCCACAAGGACCGTTCGGTCGAGGTGAGCGACAACGGCCGCGGCATCCCCACCGGTAAGAAGGACGCCAAGCGCACGGCGCTCGAGTACGTCTTCACCGAGCTGCACGCCGGCGGCAAGTTCGGCTCCGGTGCCTATTCGGCGTCCGGCGGTCTCCACGGTGTGGGCGCATCGGTGGTGAACGCTCTGGCCACCAAGTTGATCGTCGAGGTCGACCGCGAGGGTCAGACGCACCGCCTCTGCTTCAACGAGCGCAAGCCGGGCCGGTTCGGCCCCAACGGCGGGTTCAAGGCGACGTCCGAGCTCGAGATCGTCAAGAAGGTGCCGCCGAAGCGGACGGGCACCCGCGTGCGCTTCTGGCCCGACAACGAGATCTTCGATCCCGACGCCGTAATCGAGTACAGCCACGTTCGCGACCATGTGGCGCAGGTGTGCTTCCTCGTCCCCGGCCTCAAGGTGCGCCTCATCGACAAGCGCGGCAGTGAGCCCCGTGAGCCCGAGGAGTTCGTCGCCAAGGGCGGGCTGAGCGACTACGTCGACTTCCTGTCGATCGGTGAACCGGTGAGCGAGATCGTGACGATCTTCGGGTCGGGCAGTTTCACCGAGAAGGTGCCGGTCGACGGCAAGATGACCGACGTCACCCGCTCCTGTCAGGTCGACGTGGCCCTCCGTTGGGTCAAGGGGTACGACACGACCCTGGTCAGTTTCGTCAACACCATCCCCACCCGTGAGGGCGGCACTCACGTCGCCGGGTTCGAACGGGCGATGACCAAGGTCGTCAACGACGTCCTGTTGTCGACGACGAAGAAGCTGGCGAAGCTCGCGAAGCAGGGCAAGGACCGCGCCGAGAAGACCGACGTCCAGGAAGGCATGGTTGCCGCGGTCAAGGTCACGTTCGCCGAGCCTCAGTTCAAGGGCCAGACCAAGGGCGAGCTGGGCACGCCGGCCGTACAGAACATCGTGTACGAGGCCGTCAAGGACGGGCTCACGAACTGGATCGAGGGCGGCGGCCGGAAGACCCACGTGGTGGCCGTCCGCGACAAGATCGCCCAGGCCGTCATCAACCGGGTGTCGACGAAACAGAATCTCGATGCCAAGCGGAAGGCCGCCAACCT
Organism: uncultured Acidimicrobiaceae bacterium; assembly: GCA_937868025.1. The sequence continues at coordinate 859 of CALMLJ010000423.1, read as the reverse complement.
CGGCTCGACCGGCATGCCCGACAAGCTGGCCGACTGCCGCACCCACGGCATGGGTTCCGAGCTCCTGCTCGTCGAGGGCGACTCGGCCGCAGGCCCGGCCAAAGCCGGTCGCAACTCCGAGTTCATGGCTGTGCTGCCGCTGCGCGGCAAGGTCGTCAACGCCGGCAAGTCCAACCTCAAGCAGGTCATCGAGAACGCCGAGGCGCAGGCCCTCATCACGGCCATCGGCGCCGGGTCGGGCCGCGACTTCAACCTGGCCGACGCCCGATACGGGCGCATCATCATCCTGTGCGACGCCGACGTCGACGGCAGCCACATCCGCTGCCTGTTGCTCACGCTGATCTACCACTACATGCGGCCGATGCTCGAGGACGGCCGGGTGTTCGCCGCGCAGCCCCCGCTGTTCACCACGAAGATCGGCGACCAGAAGTACCACGCGTATTCCGACGAGGACAAGGAGCGTCTCACCGTCGAGCTGTGCACCGGCAACCGCAAGCGCGAGAACCTCACGTGGGTCCGGTTCAAGGGCCTCGGCGAGATGGACGTCGAGGAGTTGGCCGAGTCGTGCCTCGACCCCGAGACCCGCATCCTTCGTCGCATCACCATGGAGGACGCGCTGCTCGACACGAAGGCCGGGGAGATGTTCGAGACCCTCATGGGTGCCGACGTCGCCCGTCGTCGCCAGTTCCTGCTCGACAACTCGAGCCTGGTCGATCCCGAGATGCTCGACGTCTGAGGCTCAGCGCTTCGGGGACAGCGCCCGTGCGGTGGCCGAACCGATCCCGACCCAGCGTTGCAGCTGACGCGTCGTCCGCACGTAGTCGGCGTCCACCCGGAGCCAACCGGCCATCGAGCGGCC
>CALMLJ010000422.1 GCA_937868025.1 uncultured Acidimicrobiaceae bacterium | reverse complement strand
ATCGACGCCTTCAGCTGCGAGAGGGGGGCCGTCTTGCCGAGCAGGTCGTGGTCGGTGGCGCGCAGTGCGTCGAGGGTGCCCACCGACGAGATGAGCGCGAGGCCGTCGGCGACGATGGTCGCGGTCGTCGACAGCGGGTCGGTGTCGGTCATCTGTACATTCTCGCGGACGATCCTCCCCTCCTCCGAACTCATTCGTCGTCCGACGAACTTCGCCGTTGGGCAGATGTCATCTTGCTGTACCTCACGCACTTTGCGACCATGGCGATGCCTCTGGCCCTGGGGCAGATGTGGGATGGGGAGTGGACATGAATCGGATCAAGCTCGCGGCCGCGGCCGTGCTCACGTCGGCCGTCGTTGCCGGGAGTATCGCCCGGACAGCGCCGGTGGACGCGGCGCCCGCCGATATTCCGTGGTTCGAGCGACCGGTCACCGTCGGCACGGGGTTCCGTCTCGGAACCGGGGGCACGACTGCAACGGCTCACGTCGTGTCGGCGTCGGGTCGATGGGTCGCGTTCACGTCCAGCGCCACCGACCTCCTTCCCGGCAGTCTCGGTGATGGCGCCTTCCTCCGCGACCGGTGGACCGACACCACGATCCGGCTCGGCAGCGACGTCGCCGGGCGGCTCACGCCCACGCGGATGTCCCACGACGGCAACTTCGTCGCCGGGACGGGAATCGACGGAGCGGTGAGCTTCACGTGGATCCACGATCAACGGTCCCACCACACCGTGAAGCTGGCACCTGAGGCAGGCCGGCAACCCGCGGAGATACTCGGCATCAACAACGACGGGTACTTCATCGCCCGAGACGGCGCGTCGATTGCCGGCGCCGCCCGGCTGAACCGGGCCGGACGCCTGCTCGGCGACGGCACGTTCACCCCGTTGAGCGTGACGGCGAAGGGCAGCCGCGTCTTCGATGCGCTCACCCCGTCGCTCCAGTACGCCCTCGCGACGCGTGACGTCGGGACCGCCCCGTGGGGAGCGCAGGGAGACACCTTGCGCATCGATCTGACCACCGGCTCCATGACGAGCTTCGTCGATACGTTCCCCGGCGCCGACGGCCGGCTCAGCCGGATCCGCTCGACAGCGATCTCACCGAATGGGCGCTACGTGGCGATGGTGTTCCAGATGCCAATCGGCTTCGCCATCCGGATCTGGGACGCCCCGGCGGGCGCCTACGTCGACCATCACGTCCCCGACGGCGAGGACGGCCGCGATCCGGTGATCCGCGCCGTGCTCGATGACGGGCGCATCATCTACGACACCGTGACCAACGCGGTGTTCTTCGCGGATCCGGTGCGCCACCCCGAGCGGGAACCCCGTCGGTTGACCGTGAAGTTCGACGACGGGTCGCCCGTGCGCATCCGCCACGACGAAGGGTTCCGAGCCTCGTCCCAGGTGGCAACCGACATCGACCGCGTGCTGATCTGCCCACTCGACCCCATGAGCTCGTTCGCTCTCACGTTCCAGGAGCACTGCTACCTCAAGCCCTTCCCGCCCAGCCCCCTCGCTGGTTGACCCAGGCCGACTCGTTCACCGAGCAGAATGGTCGGTCGACGAGCTCGATCAACACGGGGGACATGGCGTGCCGAACCACGGTGACTGGCAGTTGGGGATCTACTTC
>CALMLJ010000421.1 GCA_937868025.1 uncultured Acidimicrobiaceae bacterium | reverse complement strand
TGCGCCCAGGACGATCGCTCCGCACCCGACGAGCGCGAGGGCGCCGATGAGCGCGCCGTGCGCCCGCCGTCCCCGCTCCGGAACGCCCGCCGCCGACTCGTCTTGGGTCTCGAGCGTCGCCCGCAACGACGTCAGTACGAGATCGGTGAACGCCGGAGGCCAGACGACCTGCACGGCCGGAGAGCGTTGGACCTCGATTTCGAGGTGCTGCTGGCCATCGGGCCGGTCCGGCAACTCGTCGAGGGTCGTCACGTCGGCGAGATCGATCGAGATCGCCCCGGCCCCGTTCCGCTCGATGTGCAGGTGATGGTGACGTCCCGAGATCGACGTCGCGAATCTCGCCGCGCTCCAGGCCGGATCGCCGGCGAACTGGACCCAGCCCTGCACGGGAGCGGCCAGCGGCGGGCGATCGGACATCCGAGGACGATACGCCGCGCGGGGAGTGCCGGAAAACGGTCGTCCTTCACCGAGGTGGGGTCAGGTGTTGCGGTGCATCACCGCGCCGCCGTCTGGCAGGCTGCGTCCATGGCCGGACCCACACCCCTGCTGCTCGACCTCGCCGACTTCGACGCGGTGGGCATCGCGACCGACATCGTCGTTGCGGTGCGGAGTCACGCCATCGAGGCCGGCGTCGACGCCTCGGCGGCCATCTCGGCCCCCGAGAGCTGGCACCGGGTCATGGTGAACTGCAGCTCGACCGGCAAGACACTGCTGCGGGTCCGGTTCACCGACCTCACCAAGTCTCGGGCGAACAACATCTCGAAGGCGTTGGTCGAGCGGGGCTGGCAGATCGACGAGGACGGCGACGGCGCCAGTTGCCGATACCCGTCGGGCGTCGAGGCGACGACGGTTGCCTTCGACGCACTCGGCGCATTGACGCTCGCCGGAGCACCGAGCGACGTGCGAAGCGTCACAGCAAGCGATTCCGAAGGTCGGGCCATCGCCCTCTGAACGCCCACACGTTCGGACTAGGGTTGACGGCATGTCGAGCACCCCCTGCGCGCGACCCCGAGGAGTTTCCTGATGGCGAACGAATCCCGCTCGCGCCAGTCGCGGACGCCGGCCACTCCGCAGAACTCCGCAACGATGGGCGTGATCCTGGTGATCGCGGCCGTCGTGATCGCGATCCTCCTGTTCAACGCCGGGGGTGGCGAGTCCAAGGCCGACGACACCGACAAGACCGCGGCCGAGTCGGCGACCGGCGACAGCGGTTCCACGACCACGAGTGCGCTTCCGGTGGCCGTCACGACGCCTCCGGCCAACCTCGAGGTCGTCGTGGGTAACGGCTCGGGTGTCCCCGGGCGCGCCAAGGCCACTGCCGAGCGCCTCGGCACGGTCGGCTACACGAACACCAAGTTCGTCGACGGCAACCCTTCGCCGAACACGGTCGTGTTCTTCAGCCCCGGGCACGACGCCGACGCGTTGGCACTGACCCAACTCCTGTCGCTGACCGACGATCGGGCGCAGCCCTTGCCGGCACAGACTCCCTTGAAGGAAGCCGTGCCGACCGCTGCGCTCACCGTGCTCGTCGGCGCCGACTTCGATCCGGCGACCGCGTCGTTCACGACGACCACCGTCGGCCCGACCAACTGACCCGCCGTCTCACCGACGCACTCACGCCCCCGGCCTGGCGCGGGGAGAACACCGTCGAGCCCGTACCCTGACACGATGCGCGTCGTCGTTGCCCCCGACAAGTTCCGCGGCACCGCGACCGCGGCCGAGGCAGCTGCCGCGCTCGCGACGGGTGTTCGGAACGCTGGGCATCAGCCGGTGTCGCTGCCGATGGCCGACGGCGGCGAGGGTCTCCTCGACGTCTTCGGCGGCGCCAACCGGGTGACGTCGGTGTCGGGGCCGCTCGGCGACGACGTCGATGCCGGCTGGAGGTTCGACGGACGCACGGCGATCATCGAGATGGCACGCGCATCGGGCCTGCACCTGGTCGGCGGCGCCGACGACAACGATGCCGTCGCGGCGTCGACGTTCGGCACGGGTGAGCTCATCACCGCGGCGCTCGAGGCGGGCGCCCGCCGGATCGTCGTCGGGGTCGGCGGGTCGGCCACGACCGATGGCGGCCTGGGTGCGCTGAGGGCGCTGCTGTCGAGTCGGTTGCGGGGCGTCGAGCTGCAGGTCGCGTGCGACGTACGCACCCGGTTCGTGGACGCCGCTCCCCAATTCGCGCCCCAGAAGGGAGCGAGCCCCGCCCAGGTCGAGCTGCTTCGCCGTCGCCTCGATCGTCTGGCCGACGTGTACCTCGAGGAGTACGGCGTCGACGTGCGCGAACTCGAGGGGAGTGGCGCCGCCGGCGGTCTGGCCGGGGGCCTGGCCGCGGTGGGCGGCACACTCTCGTCGGGGTTCGAGCTGGTGGCCGAGGAGGTCGCGCTCGACGAGGCGCTCGCCGACGCGGACCTCGTGATCACCGGCGAGGGTTTCGTCGACGAGGGATCGTTCGACGGCAAGGTCGTCGGTGGTGTCGTCGAGTGGGCATCGGAAGCCGGCGTTCCCGTCCTCGTCGTCGCCGGTGAGATCTTCGACCGCCCGTCGTTCGAGGATCGAGGTGTGCGTGTCGACGGCATCGACCTGGTCGCGACCTACGGCCGCGAGCGTGCCGTCGGCGACACTGCGACCGTCCTCGAGCAGGCGGTCACCGAGTGGTTCCGAACGGCAGATGGGTGATTGCGGGCCTACGATCCCCGCATGAATCCCTTCGCCGCGCTCGACGCCACCGCCCAAGCCGAACTCGTCCACTCCGGTCGGGCCACGCCCGTCGAGCTGGTGCAGGCGGCGATCAACGCCGCGGAAGCGCTCAATCCTGCGCTCAACGCGATCATCCACCCCCGCTACGAGCGGGCGCTCGAGGAAGCGGCGGCCGTCGATCCGACCCTCCCGTTCGCCGGTGTGCCGTTGGTCGTGAAGGACCTCGACGGCACGCTTGCCGGTGAGCCGTATCACGCCGGCACCCGGCACCTGAAGGAACACGGCTACATCGCCGACGTGACCAGCTGGAGTTTCGAGCGCCTCCAAGCTGCAGGGTTCGTGATCATCGGCAAGACCAACACCCCCGAGTTCGGCCTCGTGCCGACCACCGAACCGATCGCCTACGGGCCCAGCTCCAACCCGTGGAACCCGGCTCACTCGACCGGCGGCTCGTCGGGCGGCTCGGCGGCGTCGGTGGCATCGGGCATCGTGCCGGTCGGCCACGCCGGCGACGGCGGTGGGTCGATCCGCATCCCCGCCAGCGAGTGTGGGCTCGTCGGGCTCAAGCCGACCAGGGGCAGGGTCACGCTCGGACCGGTGGAGACCGAGGCGTGGGGCGGGCTCGTCTCGCGCCTCGTGGTGACGCGGACGATGCGCGATACCGCAGCGATCCTCGACGTCATGAGCGGCCCCGGAGTCGGCGACCCGTACGGGGTGGCGACGCCGGAACGCCCGTACCTCGCCGAGATCGGGACGAACCCGGGGCGACTCCGGATCGGCTACAGCCTCGGCGCTGCCGACGGCACCCCCGTCGACCCCGAGGTGGTCGCCGCCGTTCGGCGCACGGCGGAGGTGCTGGCCTCGCTGGGCCACGACGTCGTCGAGGCCGGCCCGTCGCAGCTCGACGACGAGGCGTTCTTCAACGAGATGAGCGGTCACTTCCTGACGGCGTACCCGGTGTGGGTCGCCCAGTCCGTCGACGAGCTCGGTGCGCTCACGGGCACACCCGCCACGCCCGACACGGTCGAGCCGTTGACGTGGTCGCTCGCCGAGACCGGTCGGCTGGTCGACGGCCTGTCGTTCGCCAACGCCGTGGAGGGGTTGCGTTCGCTCAGCCGCAAGGTGCAGGAGTGGTGGACCGACTTCGACCTCCTGATCACGGCCACCATCCCGGAGCTTCCGCCGGTGCTCGGCCAGTTCGGCGCGGAGCCCGACAACCCCCTCGCTGGTGTCTTCCGTGCCACGCCGATCGTGGCCAACACGATGCCGTTCAACATCACGGGTCAACCGGCGATCTCGCTGCCGATCGCCGAGTCCGGATCCGGACTCCCGATCGGCGTGCAGCTCGTCGCTGCGTTCGGTCGCGAGGACCGCCTGATCTCGGTCGGCGCGCAGCTCGAGGCCACGACGCCGTGGGCCGACCGTCGTCCGGTGGTGTGGGCGGGCCAGTGACCGAACACTCCGGCGGGGCCCCACGGCTCCGGATCGGCGATGACGTCCACGAGATCGACCGGCCCTGGATCATGGGCATCGTCAACGCGACGCCCGACTCGTTCTCCGACGCCGGTGAGCACCAGACCGTCGACGATCGCGTCGCCCTCGGCCGCGGTCACGCCGCCGATGGAGCGCAGGTGGTCGACATCGGCGGCCAGTCGGGCATCACCGGCGTTCCCGAGATCGATCCTTCGGAGGAGATCGCCCGGGTGCTCCCCGTCGTCGACGGCCTCCGACGCGAGTCGACGGTGCTGACGTCGGTCGACACCTACAAGCCGGCGGTCGCCCGGGCCGTGCTCGGCGCCGGTGCGTCGATCATCAACGACGTCAGCGGCCTGCTGTACCCCGAGGTCGCCGAGATCTGCGCCGACCATCGGTCGGCACTCGTGCTCATGCACAACCGTTCCCGTCCCAAGGAACGCCTGACCGACCCGCACCTCTACACCGACGTCGTCGACGACGTCGTGTCGTTCATCGACGAGAAGATGCGCCTCGCCGTGTCGCTCGGGGTCGCGGAGGAATCGATCATCCTCGACCCCGGCCCCGACTTCTCCAAGACGCCGTTCCAGACGATCGAGACGTTGCGGGCCATCGACCGGGTGCTCGCGTTCGGTCGACCGGTCCTGTTGGCCCTGTCGAGGAAGGACTTCGTCGGCGCACTCACCCGGCGCTCGCCACGGGATCGGCTGGCCGGCACGCTTGCCGCGATCGGATCACTCCTCGAACACCCGGGCCTGATCCTGCGGGTGCACGACGTTGCGCCCGTCGCCGACTACCTCCGGGTGGCCGATGCGCTTGCCGGTCGAGCGCCGGTCGTCCCCGACCTCGAGCTCCCGGTGGAACTCCGCCGGCACCGCGCCGGATAGCTCAACCGCGCCCGGGGCGCTCGATCCACGGCGGGCGCTCGACGACGTCGGATCCCGGAACCACCCGGAGGTCGCCGTCGAAGGTCGGACGTACGGCCGGCACCCATCCGGGTTCGCCACAGCCGGCGCGGGTCAAGAGCGTGTACGCCACCTGCTGCGCCATCGGCAACAACTCTCCGTCGCCCTTCTCCGAGTTGACCAGGTCGCCGAGTTCGACCTCGCCGATGCGGTCGTGGCCCACCCGGCGGGAGACGTCGAACAGCATGCCGATCTCGACCCCGAAGGCGGTGACGACGGGCAACGACGCGAGCAGGTCGGTGCGGATGCCGACTTGGCCGCCGAGCGGTTGGTAGTACCGCGCGAGGTCGGCGCACACGAGGTTGATGAGCGGCCGGGCAACCAACTCGGTCACCCGCCCGCCGTCGTACTCCCGGGGGTCGCCACGGTCGGTGACACGGTGGAACAGACCCTTGGTGAAGTCGACCTCGTCGCCGAACACGAGCGGCGCCGCCAGCGACAAGGCCATGTTGGGTGACACGTTCAGGAGGTCGGCATCGAGGTATACCACGACGTCGGTGTCGATCGCAGCCTGCGAGCGCCACATCGAGTCGCCCTTGCCGAGGACCGGCCCCACCTCGGTCGCGAGGTCTTCGACGAACAGCACCGAGGTGTTGGCGTGGTCGTTCGCGAGCGTCGTCGCCAGATCCCGTGTGCCGTCGTCGGAGCCGCCGTCGAGCACGAGGAATCGGTCGATCAGGTCGCCGTCACACAGGAGGGCGATCTGTTCGATGGAACGAGCTATGCCCTCCCGTTCGTTGAACACGGGGACGCACACCGTGACGCTTCGCTCTCGATGTCGAAACCGCTCCGGCTCGGTCTCGGGAGCGAAGCGGCGTGGTGTCGTGACCGGGTCGCCCATCGGGCGAGCACGCTACCGGGAACAAGAGGGGCCGCCGGAGGTGTTGTGAGACACGGCCGTCATCTACGATCCGCGCGGCCCGTGATCCACAGGAAAGTAGTCAGCCAGATGAGTGTCGACGTTCGAATCCCCACCACCCTCCGCACCCTGACGGGCGGCGCCAACAAGGTGACCGTCGAGGGGTCGACCGTGAGCGAGGTGCTCGCCGCCCTCGACGCAGCGCATCCGGGGTTCGCGTCGCGCCTGCTCGATGACAGCGGTGCCATCCAGCGCTTCGTGAACGTGTTCGTCGCCGACGACGACGTCCGTTTCATGGACGGCGTCAACACCCCGGTGCCCGACGGTGCCGAGGTCTCGATCATCCCCGCCGTCGCCGGCGGCTGCTGACCGGGCAGTTCGACGCTGCCCTGTTCGGGCAGTCCTGCGCTGCCCTATCCGGGCAGTGTCGCGGCGATCGCCCGGAGGCGGACGTTGCAGCTCTGCAGACGCCGGCCGACGTCGGGTTCGTCGATCCCGTTCGCCGGCGCCGCGACCAGGGTGTCGAGCGTGCCGCCGGCCTGACGGATCGCGGCGGCGATCTGCTCGAGCGCCGACTCGCAGGTCACCAGCTGTTGCGCGTCGTCCCGACTCTCGACGGCGCCCTGCACCTCGGCCGGCACGTCGGTCCCGGTCAGGAGCGTCGTCGGCGCGGAGGCGGGTCCCTCCGTGGTGGTCGGTACCGCCGATGCCCGCTCCGTCTGCTCGCGCTCGGAGCGTCCGACCGACAACGTGATCGACGCCAGCAGGGCGATGATCATCGTCGCGCTGCTGACCGCGAGCCAGCGGCCGCTGGTCGACCGTTCCTCCCAGAAGGTCTGCAGGAGGACGAGCACGGCGAGCGCTGCGAGCACGTAGGGCAATCGGTGGATCGCCTCACCGCCGAGCGCGGCGTTCATCCCGACTCCAACGACACATGCCGCGACGATGCCGCCTCGGCGTCGGAGCGTGCTGGTCGGGAGTGCCATACCTACCGATCGGCGTCGGGCGTCTCGTTGTGAGCGAGCGCCCCACTCTGCCGCACGGCGGCATCGAGGACGGCGACGAGGTCGGCGCACGCCTGGCGGCGTTCGGCAACGGTGCGGCCGTCGGGCCCGGCGACGGCCGTCGGCGTGGTGGGCACCGTCACCGGCCGGATGGCCTGCTCGACACGACGGAGGGCGGCCTCGCAGTCCGCGAGTTCGTCCTCGGCGCTTGCCGTGGCCCCCTGAACGCTGGCCTCCGGAACGCCGGCTCCCTGCTCGGTGGCTGACTCGCGGGTCAACGTGGCCGACTCGTCCGACGTGATCGCGGCGAAGGTCACCGGCGCGGATTCACGGATCATGAGCCCGGCCAGCACGCCGAACGCGACGATCGCGAGGGCGAACGCGTTGCGCATCAGGAGTCGCTGGCGGCGGCGGCGCTCACCGATCGCGCCGAACGCGGTGGCAACGGTGAGGCTGAGCAGCACCCATGCCGACCGCGAGACCGCGCTCTGATCGGGCAGGAGCGCCAGCCCGACCGGGACGATTGCCACCAGCACCATGAGTTGCGTCTCGAGGAGAGCGCCCGAGCGCGCCCGGCGATCAGGTCCAGCGGGCTCCAGGGGAAGCGTCATGACATCCCATCGGCACGTCCCCCGAACGTGTGAGGTTCAGACGGCGCTCAGTATCGCGGCGCGCCCCGGGCCGAGGGCCGGTTCGGGCGGACGCTGGTCGCGGTCCTGGTACACGGTCATCACCCGACCGATGACGTCCCAGTCCTTCATCAGCGAGTCGGGGGCCTCGAGGAGGTTGAACATCCGCAGGAAGGCGCGAAGCACGACGGGGTCGGTTCTGATCGCGGGGAGGAGGCCGTCTCGCATCATCGCTCGCATGGAATCGGCTTCCGACATCGAAGCGTCGCCGGCGGGTGCGTCGTGAGGAGCTGCGTCCCCCTCGACCGCGGGCTCGGTCGTGCGCACTGCGTCGGCGCGGTTGGCGGCGTCCTGGGCGACCGACGCCTTGTACCAGGGCAGGATCTCCTCGACGCACCGCGCCTCGTACGTGCGAGCTCGTTCGACCGGGTTGTTCGGCCAGTCGGCGAGCGACGCAGCGAGCAGCTCGGCCTGGACGAACCCCAGCGAACAGCCGCGCCCGTACAGCGGATTGGTGCACGTGTGGCTGTCACCGACGGCGCTGAACCCGAGCACCTTGGGAGCGCCGTCGGTGTCGGTGAATCGGCGGCTGCGGTTGAGGAGGCGGGCCATCACGAACACGTCGGTGATCGGTGCGGAGCGGCCGTCGACATAGGGCGCGGTCGCCGGGATCTTGGAGGCGACCTCGATGAACCGCTCCGGGTCGAGGACGATCTTCCGCATCTCGTCGTCGCCGGTCCCGACCGCGAAGGTGATCGAGAACGTGCGGTTGTCGCCTTGGAAGACGCCGTACTTGAGGTAGCCGAGGTCGCCACCGATCGGGCCGGTCTGGGCCGGCCAGTCCTCCCCGTGGTTCAAGGCGAAGAACCGGCTGAAGTAGATGATCCCCGTGTCCTCGGTGCGTTCCTCGAGGTCGATGTCGAGCGGCTCGAGGAGGTGGGGGACGTCGCAGCGGCGGCCGCCGGCGGCGACCACGAGGTCGGCAGCGATCTCGGCGCCGTCGTCGAGCACGACCCCGGTCACGACCGGCGGCGACCCGGCGGTCCAGCTGAGCGACGTCACGGTGTGGCCATCGAGCAGGCTCACCGTCGGATCGGCGAGCACGACGCGCCGGAGCACCCATTCGAACGTCGTACGCCGGCAGGCGAGTGCGACCAGGTCGTCGTCCCCGGGGTGCGGGGTGCGGTCCATCCCTTCGGGGAGCATCGCGATGAAGTCCATCTCGGTGGCCCCGGCGGCGAAGAGGGCGTCGAGCACGTCGGGGTAGCGATCCCGCAACGCGTTGCGGAGTCGGGCGAGGAACGCGTGGGAGTGACGCACCTGGGGCGCCCCGCGGCGGTCCCACTCGAATGCCCCGTGAGCATCGGTCGGAAGCGGCGTGGCGTCGCGCTCGACGAGCGTGACCGTGTGACCGGTGCGCGACAGGGTGAGCGCGCTGCTGAGCCCGGCCACACCGGCCCCGATGATGACAACGTCGGCCATCTGCCCCTCCCGCCTTTTCTTGACCGGACGGTCAAGTTAGCCGCTCGGGCGGGTTGAGGGACAACGGAGTGGGCCATCGGGCGGGAAATGGGCGGGCTGCTTAGCACTCACCCCTTGAGAGTGCTAAAACGTTCAGCACTCTCATGGGCAGAGTGCCAATCCCGCGGCGACACAGCCTCGGGTCGCCCGGCATTCGCCATCCGCACACCCAGAAGGACAAGAGACGACACATGGCAAAGCAGATCACCTTCGACGATGAGGCCCGCCGCAAGCTCGAATCGGGCATGAACCAGCTGGCTGACGCCGTGCGCGTCACGCTCGGCCCCAAGGGTCGCAACGTCGTCCTCTCCAAGAAGTGGGGCGCCCCCACGATCACCAACGACGGTGTGTCCATCGCCAAGGAGATCGAGCTCGAGGACCCGCTCGAGAACATCGGCGCCGCCCTGGTCAAGGAAGTTGCGAAGAAGACCGACGACGTCGCCGGTGACGGCACCACGACCGCCACGGTCCTCGCGTGGACCATGGTCCGCGAAGGCCTCCGCAACCTGGCCGCCGGCGCCAACCCCATGTCGGTGAAGCGTGGCATCGAGGCCGCCGTCGAGGCCGCTGTCGCCCGCATCGCCGAGGTCTCGATCGAGGTCGAGAACAAGGAGCAGATCGCCCAGGTCGCGTCCATCTCGTCGGCCGACCGTGAGATCGGCGAGATGATCGCCGACGCGATCGACAAGGTGGGCAAGGACGGCGTCATCACCGTCGAGGAGTCCAACACCTTCGGCATGGAACTCGACTTCGTCGAGGGCATGCGCTTCGACAAGGGCTACATCGCCCCGTACATGGTGACCGACACCGACCGTATGGAGGCTGTCCTCGACAAGCCGTACATCCTGTTCGTGTCGTCGAAGATCACCGCTGTGCGTGACCTCGTGCCCGTCCTCGAGAAGGTCATGCAGACCGGCAAGCCGCTGCTGATCGTCGCCGAGGACGTCGAGGGCGAGGCCCTCGCCACGCTCGTCGTCAACAAGATCCGCGGCACGTTCAACTCCGTCGCCGTCAAGGCTCCGGGCTTCGGCGAGCGCCGCAAGGCGATGCTGGCCGACATGGCCATCCTCACCGGCGGTCAGGTCATCAGCGAAGAGGTCGGCCTCAAGCTCGACAACACGACGATCGACCTGCTCGGTCGTGCTCGCAAGGTCGTCATCACCAAGGACGAGACCACCATCGTCGAGGGTGCCGGCAACGAGGACGACGTCAAGGGCCGCGTGGCGCAGATCAAGCGTGAGGTCGAGGACACCGACTCCGATTGGGATCGCGAGAAGCTCCAGGAGCGCCTCGCGAAGCTCTCGGGCGGCGTCGCCGTCGTCAAGGTCGGCGCTGCGACCGAGGTCGAGCTCAAGGAGAAGAAGCACCGCATCGAGGACGCCGTCTCCACGACCAAGGCCGCCATCGAGGAGGGTGTCGTCGCCGGTGGTGGCGTCACGCTCCTCCGTGCCCAGGCTGCCGTCGACGAGGTCGTCGCCAAGCTCGAAGGCGACGAGGCCACCGGTGCCCGCATCATCTCGAAGTCGCTCGAGGGTCCCCTCAAGCAGATCGCCGAGAACGCGGGCCTCGAGGGTGGTGTGGTCATCGACCACGTCCGCGGCCTCAAGAACCCGGCCGAGGGCCTCAACGCTGCGACCGGTGAGTACGTCAACCTCGTCGAGGCCGGCATCATCGACGCCGCCAAGGTGACCCGCTCGGGTCTCCAGAACGCCTCGTCGATCGCGGCGCTCTTCCTCACCACGATGGCCGTCATCACCGATGCCCCCGAGGACGGCGGCGGCGCCGGCGGTGGCATGGGAGACATGGACTACTGATCCTGGGGTTCGCCCCTGGCTTCACCTGCTCTGTGGCGCAGATTCGGTCCGCGAGGACCGAATCTGCGCCACGGTTCGTTTTGGCTCGGTGGACGGCCGGAACCGCAAGAGGACCGTCATTGCCGCCATCGCCGTTCCGGGTGAGGATCGAGTCATGCTCGACCTCCGCCCATCCTGTGAGCGCTGCGACCGTGCCCTCCCGGCGTCGTCTCACGATGCCCGCATCTGCACGTTCGAATGCACGTTCTGCGCCGAGTGCGCCGACGGCCCGCTCGGAGGGCGATGCCCGAACTGCACCGGGGAGCTGGTGCAGCGACCGGCGTGGGAGTTCCCCGAGGAAGATCGCCCCGGCGTCGTCCTGAGGCGGTACGCCGACGCGTGGCAGGCCGGTGATCTCGACACGCTCATTGCCTGCTACGCCGACGACTTCACGCTGCATTACGCCGGCGCGAACCGCTTCGCCGGCATCCATGTGGGTCGGGATGCCGCGCTCGGGGTCATGGCCGAAGTCAGCACCATCGCTGCTCGCACGTTGCGCTCGGTCGACGGTGTGCTCGTCGGTGACCACGGCGGGGCGCTCGTCGTAACCGAGGAGCTGACCCGCGAGGGCGAGACCGCGGTGCTGTCACGTGTCCTGCGCTACCGGATCGCCGACGGATTGCTTCGAGAGTGCTGGCTGCACGACACCGACCAGGCGTTGATCGATCACCTCTGGCGCTGAGTCAGGCGCCGTCTGGCCGGACCTGGTCGCGAGATCTCGAACTTCCGACGTGGAACCCGCGTCCGGCGGGTTCCACGTCGGACGAGCCGCGGACGGGTGTCCCCGGCGGCGGTCGTAGGCCGCGGCGAGCGGTGATCTGCCCTGTCCGGCTGTCACCGGACTTCTACATTCGACCCTGTGACCGTGGCACTCGCCACCTCGAGGGCGTCGACCTCGTCCTGTCTCGGCCTGCGACCGCAAGTGATGGCCGCACTAGAGCGGCCAGACATTGATCGACCACCTCTCGCGCTGAGTCATGCGCCGTCCACCCGAAGGTGGAGGTGGAGCGCGAAGCGGTGGAGCTGGCCGATCTCGATTCGGCCGAAGCGCTCACGGATGTCCTGCACCGCCAGTGCCTGTTCGATCGTCAGGCGACTCGTGCGCCGCACGTGTGGTGTTCCTGGCGGGAGTGGCGCCGGACGGTGAGTTCGCAGGTGCCGGAACGGGACGTCGCTCGCTGGAAACAGCTCGACCCGCAACATCGAGAACTGCTCGGTGATCGCCTCGAACGCGAGGTTCCCGAACGTGTG
>CALMLJ010000420.1 GCA_937868025.1 uncultured Acidimicrobiaceae bacterium | reverse complement strand
GTCGTAGGTTGCGGTGATGAGGATCCTCGTCATGGGCGCTACCGGGTACATCGGCGGTCGCCTTGTGCCTCGCCTCGTCGGGGCGGGCCACGACGTCCGATGCCTCACACGCCGACCGGCGACCTTGGTCGGCGTGGTGTGGGCGGACTCGGTGGAGATCGCCCGCGGTGACGCGCTCGACCGCGCCAGCCTCGACGAGGCGATGAGCGGTGTCGACGTCGTCTACTACCTCGTGCATTCGATCGGGAGCGGGACGCACTTCGAGGACACCGACCGCCTCGCGGCGACCAACACCGCCGCGGCGGCTGCGGCAGCGGGGGTCGGTCGCATCGTGTACCTGGGCGGACTGGTGCCGGAGGGCGAGACGGCGTCGCCGCACCTGGCGTCACGTGCCGAGGTGGGCCAGATCCTGCTCGACGGGCCCGTGCCCGCCGTCGTGTTGCAGGCCGGCGTGATCATCGGCAGCGGGTCGGCATCGTTCGAGATGCTCCGCTACCTGACCGAGCGGCTCCCGATCATGGTCACGCCTCGTTGGGTGCGCTCGCTCGTGCAACCGATCGCTGTTCGCGACGTACTCCGCTACCTGGTCGGTTCGATCGAGCTCGATCCGACCACCAACCGGCGCTTCGACATCGGCGGGCCCGACGTCGTCTCCTACCGCGAGATGATGCAGCGCTACGCAGCGGTCGCCGGCCTGACCCACCGGGTGATCATCCCGGTGCCGGTGCTGACGCCGCGACTCTCGAGCCACTGGGTCAACGTGGTGACGCCCGTGCCGAAGGCGATCGCCCAGCCGCTGATCGAGTCGCTGCGCAACAACGCCGTCACCCACGAGCACGACATCGAGGACCTGATCCCTTTCGCGTTGTGCCCGTTCGACGAGGCCGTCCGCCTTGCTCTGCAGAGCGTGCGGAACGCCGAGGTCGTCACCCGCTGGTCGGGTGCGGAGTGGCCGGGTGCTCCGAGCGACCCCATGCCGACCGATCCGGACTGGAGCGGCGGCACCGTGTACCGCGACGACCGCGAGGTGCCCCTCGATGCCACGACCGATGCTGTGTGGCGAGCGGTCGAGGGAATCGGAGGCGACCGCGGGTGGTACTCGTTCCCACTGGCATGGGCCGTGCGGGGCCTGCTCGATCGGTTGGCCGGGGGTGTGGGGCTGCGACGCGGCCGACGCGATCCCGATCGGCTCCGGGTCGGCGAACCGGTGGACTTCTGGCGGGTCGAAGCGTTGGAGCGCCCGCACCTGCTCCGCCTGCGCGCCGAGATGAAGCTGCCCGGCGAGGCGTGGCTCGAGTTCTCGATCCGCGAGGACACCGGGCGGCCCGTGCTGCACCAGCGGGCGATGTTCATCCCGCACGGCTTGGCCGGCCACATCTACTGGTGGTCGGTGGCGCCGTTCCACGGTGTGGTGTTCGGTTCGATGATCCGGAACCTGGCAGCGTCGGCGGAGGCCGAGTCGGCCTAGGTCCGCAGCGGCCGAAGTGGAGGCGTCGCTCGATCTCGAGGCGGGGTGTTCAGAGGTCGTCGAGCCAGATGGGTGACTGGTCGAGCAGGTAACGGCTGACGTCGAGGCAGCCGTCGAGCGCCGAGCAGAGATCTTCGGTGTCCATGAAGATCTGGGCAAGGGCGACATCGATGCGGGCGATGACCGTGAGGCTGCGCTCGGCAGGGTCGGTGACCGACGCGAACGAGTCGATCGCCGACACCTCGAGGGGCAGATCGGGTCCACCGATGCCGGCCAGCTCGGTGGCGAGCACCAGCAGATCGGGGCAGTGGGGGAGCGGCGGCATCGACCACGTGAAGTTGAGGGGGAACGCCAGCGGGGAGTCGGGTTCGTCGTCCTCGGGAAGGTCGATCACGAGGTCTTCGAACGCCAGCACGATACGGGGGTCGACCTCGAGGGAGAGGTGCAGGTCGAGCGGGCCGCCGCACGCCTCCTCGGGGTGCAGATCGACCTCCCAGGCCTGCCGCATCGAGTACGTCTCGACGAAATGCCGTTCGTCGTGGACGTGGAAACCGTGCCGAGTTGCGTGATCCTTCAGGTCGGCGATGAAGCCGGGGACATCGATGACTGCCATTCGCAACAGCCTGCCATCTCAGCCATACCAGGGCGAGCCAGTACCGTGTCGCGGTGGACGTCACCTCGACCTGGGCGCTGTTCGACGAGGTCGCTGCGGCGGTGCGCCGCCGGCTCGTGTCGTCGGACCTCGTCGCCGCCGGGTCACGAGCCGGTCAGTACCAGCTCGACCTCGACGCCGACGCCGTTGTGGTGGAAATGCTGACGGCCGCCGGATACGGCGTGATGTCGGAGGAGTCAGGCCGCCATCACCCTGATCGGGCCGTGTGCGTCGTCGTCGATCCGGTCGACGGTTCGACCAACGCGTCCCGTGGACTCCCGTGCTGGGCGACCAGCCTGTGCGCCGTCGACGCCGACGGGCCGTGGGTCGCGACCGTCGTCGACCAGTCCCGCGACGTCACCTATCGCGCTGCTCGGGGCGGGGGCGCGACGCGCTCGGTGAGCGGTGGCGCACCCGTGCCCATCGCCGTTGGTTCGCCGGTCGCCCTCTCCGACGCGATCGTGGCAGTCAACGGCTGGTCGGATCATCATCCCCGCACCCGGCAGTACCGTGCGCTCGGCGCCGCTGCGATCGAGCTGTGCTTGGTCGCCGACGGCTCGTTCGACGGGTACGTCAACCTCGACGGCGACTCCCACGGGCCCTGGGACTACCTCGGTGCCCTCCTCGTGCTGCGCGAGGCGGGGGGTGTGGCGGTCGATCGGCAGGGACGGGATCTTGTCTCGCTCGAGCACGCCGCCCGACGCTGCATCGTTGCTGGCTCCGACGAAGCGCTCATCACTGCGATGATGTCGCAATGAGTTCGCGTTCGGGCGGAGCACAACTCGCTGGCCTCAAGCTGTACGGACGGATGCCGCCGCTCATGCGGCAGCGGTTCGTGCGAGCCGTCAAGCCGTCGTTCACCGTCGGCACGATGTCGGTGGTCACCAAACCCGACGGCGCGATCCTGCTCGTGCGGCACAGCTACCTGGCGAACTGGAGCTTCCCCGGGGGCCTGTTGAACCGTCGGGAGCTGCCGTCGGTCGGTGCCGCCCGTGAGACGCGCGAGGAGGTCGGGATCCGCATCGAGCTGGCGGGCGAACCCGCCGTCGTCGTCGA
>CALMLJ010000419.1 GCA_937868025.1 uncultured Acidimicrobiaceae bacterium | reverse complement strand
TGGCTCGACGACATCGCCGACCCCACCCAAACGCCAACGTTGCGAACGCGAACGCCCGACGAACTGCAGCAGCGCCAGGTCGAACTCGACGAAATCCTCGCGACCGCGCCAGCAGACGTCCGAGGCCTCATCCAGAAAATGCAGTCGATCGCACCGCTGCCGCTCGATGAAATCGAGGATCTCCTGGCTGGTCTCACGTTGGCACATCGCGAACGCCAGCACTGGATCCTGCAGCACTGGCCACACGTCGTCGAAGCCTCGGCGGTCGCAGCTGAGATCCATCCGGCCGCCGGGCGCGCACACTCTGCGATCATCGACGAGCCAGCGCTTGGGTTTGCGTGACCGAGGGCTCAAGCCGACGCGGCCGAACCCGTGCGGCTCCTGGTGTCCGCATTTCGCACCACGGAGCGCGACCATGCACGCCGTGCGAATCATGCCGGGACTGTGCGCGGCGGCGTGAGCGCTGCCGTTGAGGTGCGTGCCGGACCGGGCGGGTGAGGCGCGTGCCGGACCGGGCGGGTGAGGCGCGTGCCGGACCGGGCGGGTGAGGTGCGTGCCGGACCGGGCGGGTGAGGTGCGTGCCGGACCGGGCGGGTGGGGACATCGGGGTTGTACGCGAAACCGGTGACCAAAGCGTAAGTCTGGGCATATGGCGGATCTGCCGAACGGATACGAGGAGTTCTACCTCGGTACAAGGGACCGCTGTTTCCGCGCTCTATTGGCAACTGTTGCCGATGTGCACGAGGCGGACGACTTGCTCGCTGAGGCGTACACCCGCGCCTTTGAGGCATGGTCCATCGTTGCCGATCACCCAGTTCCATCGGCGTGGGTGGTGAGGACCGCCTTGAACCTGCATCGCGACCGATGGCGCAAACGCAGTCGACTCCACCTCGTCGCGCCGGCCGCTGAGCCCCGCCCCGCATTCAGCGCAGAGGTCGACCCGGCGATCCTCGCGAGCATCAGCCGGCTGCCAAGGCGACAACGCGAGGTCCTCGTCTATCGAGTGCTGTTGGATCTCAGCGCAGAGACCACAGCACACGAACTCGGCATCGAGGCCGGCACCGTCGGCACCCACTTGCGGCGCGCACTCGAAGCACTTCGGGACGATCTGAACGAACAATCCAACACCATCGAGAGGGCTCGAACATGAACAATGACAATGACACGATCGATCGCCTCAACGAAGCGTTCAGCAACGCCGCGTACCACCGCGACGTCAACGAGTTCGTACAGGCGGCGCATAGGACGAAGCGCCGGCGTCGGACGACGAGGTTGATCGTTGCGGCTACTGCTACTGCGGCGTTGGCGACCGGAGGCGTTGTCGCAGCCCGACAAGGTTTGCCCGACCCGACGAGGTACGCGCAGGACGCTCGGTCCACCGAACAGGTTGCCGCAGTCTCCGACGAGGTCGTGACCTTCGACGAGTACCAGGCAGGATTTCGACGCTTTGCCGCCTGCATGGAAGCTAACGGCCGTCCGATCTCCAACGTCGAGTTCGACCAAGCGACGCAGCTCTATAGGTGGGAGTACGACGGTGTCGACGACTGTTACGAACGCGAGCTTTATGCCCTCGACGTCACCTGGCAGTTGGATCCGAATCGGCCTGGACACGTCGAGCAGCGACCTGCCCGAGAACTGCTCGACGAAGCGTGCCTCGCAGGCGGACCGGTCCCCGGATTCCCGATCGAGGGAGAGCAACTCGCTGAACTGTGCGACCTTCGAGACGGGACGCAGCCGGACGGCGGCTGATACCTACAAGTATCCAGTCACCGCGGCAAAGGGCGCGCAGCCGACCGGCACGCATTGCTCAGGCGATCAGGGGTCGTGCGACCCGACCAGTTCACGGATGGCTCGGTCGCAATGAGCCATGGTCCACTCGCTTGTCCCGTCGGTAGGACCTTCCGGCCGTCAGATCGCACCGCTCGGCGTGTGTAGCGACGCTTCGTTCCGGTCGTCCTCGTGCGCGACGAGGGCGTGCAAGACGTGTGCGTAAGCGGTGGAGTGCCGTACTTTGTACGACCGTAGGGTCACTCAGTGACAACGCGGGCTGGTGGGTAGTGTCGGCGTGGTGTTGGGTGCGGCCAGTGGTAGCCGGCGTTGTACCGGTCGGCCATCACCAGAATCCAGACGCGGACAGCACGCTGCAGCGCCAAGTGGCCGGTGGGTCCCGCCGTCAAGACGGCACCGACGTCCCTGGGTCGCTGACCGTCCTCAGCGGTCGTGGGTGTTGCCCAGTCGATCGCCTCAGCGAGTGCATCCCAGACGGTGAAGCCGGGGCGGTAGCCGCGGCGGAGGTGGTCGACGGCGGAGACGAGGTCGAGGAGCCAGGTGCCGCCCTCGTCGAGGGGCTCTGATCCGTGCGTGTCCGAGTCGGGGGCGAAGAGGCCGTTCATTGCGCTGGCTCCAGTCCCGCTGAGTCGATATTGAGCATGAGCGCGTCGAGGCTGCGGATCGGGTCGTCGGCGGAGGTGGCGCCGGCCGGGGGGAGCCGGTCGAGCAGCGCCGCTGAGTCGATGTCGATGGCAGATCTGATGGGCGTGACGTTGCCCGGCGCCGGGGGATGGAGCCACGACTGCACGGTCGTCGAGTCGATGCCAGCTCCTGTCGCTGTCGCTGCGACGCTCTCGGTGTCACCATCGCATCGGATGTTGATGACGTCGAGGACGATGTGGTCGTTGACCTTCGTTGCGAGTGCCGTCGCGGTGTCCGCTGGTGAGAGGCCGGCCGCTTCGGACACGGCTGCAAGCTGGTCGGGGTGTGCACGGCGACTCGCAGCGATGGCAAGCGCTTCGTCGGGCTCGACGATCGTGATGAGCCCGGTCGTGAACGCTTCGGGGGTGGGCGCGTGAGCGACGAGGTGGTCGACGATCGAGGTCGTGGGATGTCCTGCTGTGGCCATCGATCCTGCGGCGAGCTCCCACAGATGTGGATCGTCGGGAAGCGTGCGCAGGACGTCTCGTGGGCGGACGGCCATGATCTCGGTCGCCGAGCAGCCCGCTGCGCGCATCTCCGTGGCGGTGGCGTCGAGGAGCTCGGCCGCGAGCGTGTTGGGGAGGTCCCATCGTTCGTGCAGGACGCGGATCCCGTCGGGGATCGGGACGCCAGCTGAGGGAAGGAGCGTGGCGGCCGTCGATGCGTCGACGCCGTCGGCGGCGAGCACGGCGACAGTGGTGGCGGGGCTGAACCCGGCGGCGCCGAGGAGTTCGACGAGGTCGGCAGGGTCGGCGTCGACGACGCGTGTGGCGTCGGCGTCGGTGAGGCGACCGCTGATGAGGTGGGCGAGGTCAGCTCGGTTGTAGAGGCCGTCGTCTGCGAACGCTGCGAGGCTCCGGTCGGAGGTGGCGGGGTCGGCGATCATCGCCATGCGTGCCACGCGACGCCCGGCGAGCTCGGCTTGATCGC
>CALMLJ010000418.1 GCA_937868025.1 uncultured Acidimicrobiaceae bacterium | reverse complement strand
CCGGTCACCTGGACGACCGGCTCGACCGACGTCCCGCTCAACAGGACGATCTGCATGTCGCCGGCGTCCTCGGCGACGAAGAAGTCGCCGTTGCGGTCGACGGTGATGTTGTCGACCCCGGTCAGCACCGGCGTCGGCGACGTTGCCGCGTCGTAGATCACCTCGAGGGTGTTGGTGCCGGGCGTGTACCGCCACACCCGGTTGTCGCCCTTCGTGGTGAACACGACGGCGTCGTCGAGCACGCAGATCCCCTCGCCCCCGTTGAAGCGCCGGGTCGACGCGACCTGGTTGCGCGTCGAGGTCGTGGTGCCGGCGGGATCGGGGACCTGGGCCCACCCGAGTTGCCCGCCCACCTCGGTCATCACTTCGAGCAGGCCGTCGTCGAGCGCCTGCGAGACGGTCGGCGTGAACCGGTACAGGGCGCCGTCGGGCTTGTCCTCGGTGAGGTACAGGCGGCCGTCGGACGCCACGGCCACGGCTTCGTGCGCGAACTTGCCGAGCGCCGGACGGGCGACGGCGGGGGCAACGCCGAACGGGTCGCATTCCCACACCACACCCCGCGAGACCTCCTCGCAGGAGAGCCAGGTGTTCCACGGCGTGGCGCCGCCGGCGCAGTTGCGGTCGGTGCCGGTGAGGATCGCCCCGGCGTCGACGATCGCGCCCGACGCGTCGTGGACGATTCGTGAGACCCCGCCGCCGGGCGTGTCGGTCTCGTGGTTGACGACGTGAACCCACCCGCCGCCGGGGAGGGCGAAGGTGGCCGCACCGTCGGGGTTGGCCGGGAAGACGTAGCCGGTGTCGGCGACCTCTTGTCCCGAGACCGCGATCACCCGCGAGGTGAACCCGGCTGGTAGCCGCAGGCCGTTGGCGTCGGGCGCGAGGAGGGGGCCGTAGACGGCGTCTCCGCCAGGGATCGAGGTCGTGGTCGCGATGGTCGTGGTCGTGGTTCCCGGGTTCACACCGCCCGGATCGCACGCGGTGATCCATCCAGCGGTCGCGGCGATGAAGCCCGCTCCCCCACCCAGCCGGAGTACGTCGCGTCGTGTTCGCATGAAGTCCACGTTAGGGGGAGGGGGTTCGACCGCGTCGGCCGAACGAACGCGTCGTTCACGACCCCGTAACACGGGTCGAACCGTGGCTTCACACGTGCTCACCACACTCTGGGCGTGCTCTTCAGCGATTACCGGTCCGACACCTTCGATGAGCTCATCGACGTCGACGGCCACCCGCGTGACGCCGCCGCCTCCCTGGTGAAACACCTCGAACGGATGGGCATCGAGGAGCTCGAGGCCCGCCAGCATGCGGCGAACCTCGGGATCGAGGCCGCCGGCATCACCTTCACCGTCTACACCGAAGGCACCGGCATCGACCGTGCCTGGCCGTTCGACATCGTGCCGCGGGTGATCAGCCGGCGCGACTGGGATCGCGTCGACGCCGGCCTCGTGCAACGGCTGACCGCCCTCAACCACTTCATCGCCGACGTCTACGCCGAGCAGAAGATCTTCGCCGACGGCATCGTGCCGTTCGACCTCATCGCCAACTCCCCCGGCTACCGACCCGAGTGCCGGGGCGCCACCCCGATGCACGGCGTGTGGGCCCACATCTGTGGCAGCGACCTCGTCCGGGGCAAGGACGGCACGATCTACGTGCTCGAGGACAACCTCCGGGTGCCCTCGGGTGTGTCCTACATGCTCGAGAACCGCGAGATCACCAAGCGGGTGTTCCCCGAGCTGTTCACCGAGCAGTCGATCCTCCCCGTCGACGCCTACCCCGAGCGCCTTCGGCGGATCCTCGCATCGCTCAGCCCCCAGGGCGACCAGGCCGTCATCGGGGTCCTCACCCCGGGCATCTACAACTCGGCCTACTTCGAGCACTCGTTCCTCGCCCGTCAGATGGGTGCCGAACTTGTCGAGGGCCGCGATCTGTTCGTCGAGGACGAGGTGCTCTACATGCGCACCATCCACGGGCCGGTACGCGTGGACGTGCTGTACCGCCGTGTCGACGACGCGTTCCTCGACCCCGAGGTGTTTCGACCGGACTCCGCGCTGGGTACCCCCGGGTTGATGGCCGCGTGGCGGGCCGGGAACCTGGCGCTCGCCAACGCCCCCGGTACCGGTGTCGCCGACGACAAGGCCGTCTACGCCTACGTCCCCGACATGATCCGCTACTACCTCAACCAAGAGCCGATCCTCTCGAACGTGCCCACCTACCAGTGCGGACGCGACGAAGACCGGGCCTACGTGCTCGACCACCTCGACGAGCTGGTCGTGAAGCCGGCGAACGAGTCGGGCGGCTACGGCATCATCATCGGGCCGAAGGCGACCGCCGAGGAACTCGAGCAGTGCGCCAAGGAGATCCGCAACGACCCGCGTGGCTTCGTCGCCCAGCCGGTCATCGACCTGTCGGTCGTGCCGACGCTCTGTGACGGCGAGCTGGCCCCCCGGCACGTCGATCTCCGCCCGTTCACCCTGTTGGGCGCGGAGAGCTA
Organism: uncultured Acidimicrobiaceae bacterium; assembly: GCA_937868025.1. Next base: position 2,161 of record CALMLJ010000418.1, on the reverse strand, counting down.
CGTGACCTGCGGCGGCCTGACCCGCGTCGCGATGGTCGAGGGCTCCCTCGTCGTCAACTCGTCCCAGGGTGGCGGATCCAAGGACACGTGGGTGGTCGACACCGATGCCGTGGCGGCGTCCCCGGTGTCGACCACCCGCGGCAGGTCGACCACGTCGACCGCCGCAGACCAATCGCAATCGCAGACCGACCTCCCCGACCCGCAAGGAGACACGTGATGTTGTCACGCACCGCAGAGAACCTCTACTGGCTCGGACGCCACCTCGAGCGGGCGGAAGCCGTCTCCCGGATCATCCGCGAGCACACGAAGCTGATCGTCGACCTGCCCGTCGACGTCGAGTCGGACTGGGCCGGATTGCTGTCCATCACCGGCGCTGTCGAGTCGTACTCGAGCCGCTACGAGCAGGCCGACGAGCTCGGCGTCGTCAGCCACCTCATGGCCGACATCGGCAACCCGACGTCGGTCATCCGCACCGTCGCTGCCGCTCGCGAGAACCTGCGGGTCACCCGCCAGCTCATGCCGGCGTCGTTGTGGGAGTGCGTCAGCCAGCTCCACTCGACGGTCGCGACGAGCGCCGGCAACTGCGCAGCGCGCAGCAGTCGCCTCGAACTGTCGACGTCGATCATCTCGGCGAGCCAACAGCTCGTGGGCATCCTCGCCTCGACGGTCAGCCGCGACGACGCCTTCTCGTTCTACGAGCTCGGCCGCAACATCGAGCGGGCGGACATGACGACCCGGGTGCTCGACGTCCGTGCCGCAGGGCTGTTGTCCGACGGCACCCGCAGCGGCATGCCGCCCGCCGACCGGAGCCCGTATGAGGACGTGCGTTGGATGGGCGTGCTGCGAAGCCTCGGCGCCCAGCACATGTACACCCGCACGTCGGTCGGCTCGATCCAGGGGGCGTCGGTCGTCGACTTCCTGGTGGACGACGTCGACTTCCCTCGCGCCGTCAGCCACTGCATGGGCCGGATCGACCAGATCCTCGCGGCGCTGCCGACCCGCACGATGACGATCGACCGCTCCGACGAGTTGAAGGCGACGATCGCCGGCCGGTCGCGCTACACCGTCGATGCCGCCGCCCTGCGCGAGTGGGTCGACCAGGTGCAGCTCGGCATCGGGGCGCTCCACACGTCGCTCTCCTCCACCTTCTTCACGCCCGAGACCACTCGTACGCTCCACCCCTCCGGGCGAGTCGTGGTGTGACCGCAAGCGCTGGGACCACGCCCGTGCCGGCGGAGGCACGGGGGTGGGAATCGCTCCGGGACAGCGCCGCCCAGATTCGGCGGGCGCTCGACGACCAGGGCAACGGGTCGGACTTCAGCCACCCCACGCTCGACGACGACGGCTTCCCGACGATCGCCCATCCCGACGACACCGGGTCTCGGCTGCAGCCGCGCCGAGAGCTCGACCCGGTGCCGCTCGTCGTCGACGCCCAGGACTGGGCGCGGCTCGGTCGGGCGCTCGAACAGCGCGCCAAGGTCCTGGAACTGGTGCTCGACGACCTCTTCGGGCCCCAGCGGCTCCTGGCCGGCGGGCACCTCCCCACGCAGGCGATCCTGACGCATCGGGAGTACCTCCGCGGGTGTGTGGGCATCGCGTCGCCGGGGTCGCACCGGCTCGTCCTCTACGCCGCGGACATCGCCCGATCGACCACCGGGGCGGTCACGGTCACGGCGGACCGCACCCAGATGCCGTCGGGCATCGGTCATTCGGTGCAGAACCGCGAGGTGATGGCCCGCATCCACCCCGAGTCGTTGCACGAGGCGGGCGTGCTGCCGATCGAGGACTGGCTCGATGCGTGCCGCGCCGCGCTCGGCGCGCTCGCTCCCGCCGACATCGAACAGCCCCGGATCGTGATGATGACGCCGGGGGCGTCGGTGCGGACCCACACCGAGCACGCGTACCTCGCCCGGACGATGGGCTTCACGCTCGTCGAGCCGTCGGATCTCACCGTGCGGGACGCCAAGGTGTGGCTCAAGTCGGTGGCCGGTCTGGAACCGGTGCACGTGATCCTCCGGCTCGTCCCGTCGCCGGATTGTGATCCGCTCGAGCTGTGGACCGACTCGGTGCTCGGCGTCGCCGGGCTGGTCGAAGCATGTCGCCGCCAGAACGTGGCCGTGGCCAACCCGCTCGGCTCCGGTGTCGGTGAGTGCGCCGCCCT
>CALMLJ010000417.1 GCA_937868025.1 uncultured Acidimicrobiaceae bacterium | reverse complement strand
CTTGTAAACAGCAGGTCCTCGGTTCGAATCCGAGTTCGGGCTCCTGGTCACCCCTGACCATCGCCATATTTCTCGGGGCTTTGGCCGCATGGTCAGACTCGTGTTCAGACGGTCCCGTCACCGTGTCCCACGGAATCTCACCGACGTCTCACGGATCGGTGAGACACGGAGGACGCGGGATGCGAGGCAGCAAGCGAACGGGACGACGGCCCGGCACCTGGGAACTCCGCGTCGACGCCGGCCGCGACCCGTTGACCGGTAGCCGTCAACAGAAGTCCGTCATGTTCGAAGGCACCTCACGCGAGGCTGACCTCGCGCTGGCGGAGCTGATCACCAAGGCCAGCCGAGGTGGCGTCTCGGTCGGCACCCGCACCGTCGCTGACGTCGTCGAAGCCGGGCTGCAGCCGGCCGAGTTCGAAGGGCTCGAGCCGACCACCGTCCGCAGCTACCGGACTGCGGCGAACAACCACGCATCAAGGCCCATCCCGCTGACGTGCACGTCGTGGCCCGCAAGAGCATCGGCAAGTGGCTGGAGCGCCGACCCGCAACTCTCTCGCCCGCCGCCGTCGAGGCGATCTACGAGTGGGCTCGCCGCGACACCACCTGGCGCACCGCCTGAACAGTCCCTGGTGCGGCTACGCCACTGCCGCTGCAAACGCCGCGTAGAGGTCGCCTGGCAGCGGGACGTCGAGCTCCCAGGTGATCGCCATCGGCTTCTCGCCGACGTGCCCGCGATAGGTCGCAGGGCCGAGGAACCAGAAGGCGCGGTCATCAGCGCGTTCCCGAGCGAAGAGCAGGATCGACCGGCCGTCGCGCTCATGGTTCCGATACCTGAGGCCAGTCGCGCTGCGCTCGCGGGTGGTGGACTGAGACTCCCAGTGGATGATCGATCGGCTGACCGCGTAGTCGCGGTAGCGGGTGGTCGGTGAGAACCCGCCGCTGCTCTTGTCGAGGGTGAAGGCGAGGATCTCGGCGTTGGCGGGCTTGGCCTCATAGACGCCGCTTTGCCACGCGGCGATCTTGGCTCGGTCACCGGCGAGTCCCATGGCGGCGAGGATCTCAATGCGGCTGTACCGGGCGTGGATCTGCAACGGTGCGTCCGGATGCGTGCGGAGCAGCTGGTGGACGTGGTCGATCCGGTCCTCGAGCACCCCGAGCGTCTCGGCCAGCTCGGCGAGCACCTGCGGATGCGACCACACGAGGTGGACGCCGTCGCGGAGCGACGAGTCTTTGGTGAGTGCCTGGTCAGCGAGCGCGGACACCAGCATCTGCACAAGGCGTCGTTCCCGCTCGGACACAGCGGCGAGGTCGGGCGCTGGGCCGGCCAGCAGGCGACGGTAAGCCGCAAGGCGTTCGGCGTCGTCGAGGTGCAGCAGACGACCGACGGCTCGTCGGAGCGGTTCTTCGTTCGGTCCTACTGGGAGGGTCTCCCCTCCTGCGGCGTCGACCAAGTCGGACCAGCTCTTCGAGCCGGCGTACACGTCGGCGAGGTCTAAGCCCGTCTCATCGAGGTAGTCGGCGAGACCGATGCCGGGTCGCTCCCGGCGTAGTGATCGCAGCTCGTCCACCTTCGCCGGCCACCTGGACGGGATCGCCTCGCGCAGGCTCCTGATCACGATCTCGGATGCCTTCTGGTCGAGTTGCATGTTGCAGCCCGACGGCAGGAACGGGAACTGCGTCTGCACCGCTCGTTCGACGTCGCGGCGGGTGCCGCCGAGCAATGCTCGGTAGCGGCGGTCGAAACGGAACTCCTTGCGATGGGTGCCGACGAAGTCGAGAACGGTGCAGTGCGGCTTGTTCTCCGCTCGGCGGAGGCCTCGGCCGAGCTGCTGCAGGAACAACACCGGGCTCTCGGTGGGTCGGAGCATCAGCACCGTGTCGACGTTCGGGAGGTCGACGCCTTCGTTGAACAGGTCGACGGAGAAGACGACCTTCACCTGGCCTGCCGCAAGGTCGCGCAGTGCTCTCGCCCGGTCGTCGCGGGGGCTCTCGCCCGAGATCGCGACCGCCGGGATGCCGTGGTGGCTGAAGTGGCGGGCCATGAACGAGGCGTGCTCGACACTCACGCAGAACCCGAGGCACCGCATCGAGGTGACGTCGACGTGCTCGTCGACCTGCCTCACGACGAGGCGCGCCCACGCGTCGGAGCTGGTGTAGCGATTCGTGAGCGCCCCGGTCTCGTAGCCCCGTCCGCGTCGCCACGGGATGTCTGTGAGATCGATGCCGTCGTGGATCCCGAAGTAGAGAAACGGGGCGAGATACTGCTGGTCGATCGCGTCCCACAGCCGCAACTCCGCGGCGATGCGGTCGTCGAACCAGTGCAGGATCGGCATGCCGTCACTGCGCTCGGGGGTGGCAGTGAGGCCCAGCAGCTCGACCGGCTGCACGTGATCGAGCAGCCGCTGATAGGAGGACGAAGCGGCGTGGTGGAACTCATCGACGATCACCACGTCGAAATGCTCGGGTGGCAGGTCGGCCAAGCCGTTGGCATTGAGGCTCTGGACCGAGGCGAAGACGTGGTCGAACCGGGTGGGACGAGCACCACCGACCCACTTTTCCCCGAAAGAGGCGTCGCGGAGTATGTGTCGGAAGGTCGCGATGCTCTGGTCGAGAATCTCCTCCCTGTGCGCGACAAAGAGCAACCTCGACCGGTCCAGGCCCGTTCGCAACCGCGCGTAGTCGAGGGCCGCCATCACGGTCTTGCCAGTGCCAGTTGCGGAGACGAGCAGGTTTCGATGGTGGCCGCGGTGCCGCGATACCTCGATGAGTTCGAGCAGTCGAGACTGAAACGGAAGCGGGCGGACTTCGATCGGGCTCAGAAAGACGTGCGGGCCTGAGTCGGTCCGTCCGGTGCGCTGCTGCTCCGCGACGAACTGGTCTACGTCGTAGGGGACGAAGTCGCTGTTGGACCAGTAGCTGTCGAAGACCGCGCCGAACTTGGCGAGCACGTCTGGGTTCCGGGCGGCCGATGCACGGACGTTCCACTCGACCCCGGTGACCTGGGCTGAGTGAGTCAGGTTCGAGGAGCCGACATAGGCGGTCGAGAACCCGGAGTGTCGGTGGAACACCCAGGCCTTGGCATGCAGTCGGGTCGTGCTGAGGTCATATGACACCCGGACGTCCGCCCCAAGACCGACGAGCCGGTCGAGTGCTGCCTGCTCGGTCGACCCCGTGTAGGTCGTCGTCAGGACGCGAAACGTGCGGCCCCGTTCGCAATGTCGACGGAGAGCGTCGACCAGCGGCGAGATGCCGCTGCGCCGGATGAACGCCATCACGACGTCGATCCGATCGGCTGACTCGATCTCGGAGCGCAGTTGGCTCCACAGGTTCGGCTCGCCCGGGGCATTCGTGAGCAGCGTTGTGTCCAGCAAGGGGATCAGCGGCTGGGCAATCGCCTCAGTGTTGCCATCGGGGAGGCGACCGAGGATCGCGTGCAGCACGGTCGCCGGATCGCTCGGAGCATCCGACGGGTCGACCTCGACGATCTCTCCGAGCCGATCGAGCAACGCTCTCGCCACCTCGATGCCGACTCGCGCTCGATCCGCTTCGCTGACGTCGTTGAGCGCCCGCTCGATCTGGCGACTCAGGTGCCAGGCGATCCGGTCCGGAGCCTCCGCCACACGAAGCGCCCGCTCGTCAGGGACCGATCCAGCGAGGGCCTGCAGCCGCGCCTTGAGGCCCTCGGTGACGAGCACCTCGTACAACCCCTCCCGCAGCTCGTCCACTCGCTCCACGCTACGGGCATCGGGTGGCGTCTGGAGGCGATGTCGGGGCTGAGCGTCACACCCCGTGAGCACCGTCGGCATCACACAGGAATGGAGGATCGGACGTGGTTCTCGAGCGCTGGAGTCGACGCCTCTACGTCCACAAGATGATCCGAAATGTGTCGCCAAAGACAATCTCGGCCCGCCAAACGGCCTACCGGGCGCGGGTCAACTCCGGGTCCACCTCGCACGCGCCCGCAAACGCCGATTCGCCGGCAAGTTCGTCGACACCGTCGGCGACGACCGTCCGATCGCCACCGCACTCACCGCAGCGATCGTCAGCCCCGTCTTCGCCGTGCTCGCCGCCCGCCTCACAAAACC
>CALMLJ010000416.1 GCA_937868025.1 uncultured Acidimicrobiaceae bacterium | reverse complement strand
AGGCCGACGACCCGTTCGAGCAGATCAGCTCAGCGCCTCGCTGATGCCCTGATCGGCGGGCTGCTGCACCGACTGCTCAGATGCCCGAGCGCAGTGCCGTGATCGGTTCGACCGACGAGGCCCGCCATGACGGGTAGATACCCGAGACGAGGCCGACCAGCGCTCCGGCGATCGGTGCGGACAGCGGCAGCCAGGCGTCGAGCACCGGCACCCAGTCCTTGGCCTCGGCGACGCCGACGATCGTGAGCACTGCCACGGTGGTGCCGATCAACCCACCGAAGAACCCCAACATGGTCGACTCGAGGAGGAACTGGGCGGCGATGTGTCGTCGTGCCGCGCCGACGGCGCGCCGCAGGCCGATCTCCCCGACGCGTTCGAGCACCGACACGAGCGTGACGTTGGCGATGCCGAGCGCCCCGACCAGGAGGGACACGGCTCCGAGCAGGAGGAACAGCGCGTTCACGTCGCCTTCCACCCGGTTCTTCACACCCTGGTTTTGCGGCGGCACCTCGGCGGTGAGCCGCTTGGGGTTGTTGGGCGACAACGCAATCGGGGCCTGGCGGCCGATCAGCCGCGCTGCTCCGACCCGTGTCTCGATCTGGACCGTGCCCGCCCCGGCCAAGCCGAAGTCGGTCGTAGCGACACCGTTGGGGATGATGATGGCGTCGAGGAGTTCGGAGCGTCGCTCCACGTCGTCGAGGATGCCGATCACGACGAACGTCAGGTCGCCGATGAAGATGGCGGGCTGCTGGTCGACGCGATTGATGTGGAGGTCGGCCGCTGCGCCGGGACCGAGCACAGCGACGGGCAGGTCGTCCTGGACCGAGTCGAAGAAGCGCCCGGTGCGGAGCGAGGCGCGCACCGCCCGGAACGCACCCGGCGATGCGGCCTGCACCGTGATGGGCAGCTCGTTGTCGGCCATCGGATCGTTGATCGGCACCGAGCTGACCAACCGACCCTTCACGTCCACCTCGGTGAGCGTGCCGGCGGCCGTAACCCCGTTGAGCCGCGTGAGCCGTGCCTCGGAGTCGAGCGGGAGCGTCCCTCGCCGGGGCGACACCTTCACATCGGTCGCGTCGAGCTCGTCGAACCGCGTCACGATCTGGTTCCCGGCCGTTTTGGCGAGGCCCAGTGTCGACACGAGCGCGGCGACCCCGAGCACGGTGCCGAGCGCCGTGAGCACGGCGCGCCCCGGTCGGGCGAGGACGCCGGCGGTCGCCTCGGCGAACAGGTCGCGCGGCGAGAACCGTGACGGTTCCAGGCGCAGGTCCTCGTCGGTCATGCGTCCGCCAAGGTCGGGTCGACGAGCACACCGTCGCGCATGGTGACGACGCGGCGTGCCCGCCGGCTCACCTCGTGGTCGTGGGTGATGACGATCAGCGTGAGCCCGGCGGCATGGAGTTCGTCGAACAACTCGAGAATCGAGCCCGTGGTGGTCGAGTCGAGGTTGCCGGTCGGCTCGTCACCGAGGAGGATCGCCGGATTGGTCACGAGAGCGCGGGCGATCGCGACACGCTGACGTTCGCCGCCCGACAGCGTGGTGGGGGCGAAGTCCACGCGGTGCCCCAGGCCGACGCGCTCGAGCGCCGCTTGGGCGCGGGGTCGCCGTTCCTTGGCGTCGATGCGGTTGTACAGCTGGCTGAGCATCACGTTCTCGAGCACAGTGCGGTGGGGGAGGAGGTGGAAGGCCTGGAAGACGAACCCGATCCGTTGGCCCCGCACGGCGGTGCGCTGGGCATCGGTCAGGCCGCTCACGTCGAGGCCGTCGAGTCGGTACGTTCCCGACGTCGGACGGTCGAGCAGGCCGAGGATGTTGAGCAGAGTCGACTTGCCCGAACCCGAGGGGCCGACGATCGACACGTAGTCACCCCGGTCGACGCGGAGGTCGACCGATCGCAGCGCTTCGACGGGTGGGTCGCCTTCGAACGTCCGACCCACCGAGGTCAACTCGACGACCGTCATGGGCGGGCCGCGATCACTGGCCCACGACCACTTGGTCACCCTCGTCGAGGGTGCCCTTCGCCCCCGCTGCAACCGACACTTCGACGAAACCCTGCGCGGCCAGGCCCTTCTGCACCGTCACGAATCGCGTCGATCCGGGACGGTCCTCCACCTGGACGCGGGCCGAACCGTCGGCGCTCGCCGACAGTGCCGCCAGCGGCACGGCCAGGACCTCGCCCTCGGTCGACTTCACCGGTGCGGTGATCTTGAAGTTGACGCCGGCGAGCGTCTCGACGTCGACGTCACCGGGGAGGGCGCCCGGGGTGATCACAACTCGGTACTTCTCGCCGTCGTCGGATCCCGAGGAGCCGTTCTCGCCGTTCCCGCCGTTCTGATCGCTGCTGTTGTCAGCTCCGCCCTGGTTGTCGCTGGCGCCCGTGCCAGGCCGGTCCGCGATCTCGGAGATCACGCCCTCGAAGTGCACGTCCAGGCTGCTGTCGTCGATCTTCACCTTCGTGCCCACGGTGAGCAGGGCACGGTCCGCCCCGACCACCATCGAACGGATCTTGAGGTCGGCCCCGCTGATCGTGACGACCTCGCCGGACGCGGTGTCGCCCCGACGGAGGTGGACCTCGTTGATCTGACGCGGCAGGGCCCGGACGAAGACGAGTTCGCCGAGGGGCACCGTCACGCCGACCCCGGCCTGGGCGTCGGCGAGTCGCTTCTCGGCGTCGGCCACGGCGCGTTGTGCGTCGGCGACGGCCGACGAGGCGCTCGAGTCCGACGACGGCTTCAGCCCTTCGAGCTGCGCCGCCTGAGCGATCCGGAGGTCTCGCTGGGCCTGACCGATGGCGGCAAACTTCTCACGGGCGTCCGTGTCGGCCGCAGCCTTCGCCGAGTCGATCTCCGCCGCCTTCGCTGTGATCGCCGACGCCGCGGTGAGGGTGGCGTTGGACAGTTCGGTGAGCTGCGTCGACGTGTAGGGGGCGCCGGTGTCGGGATCGACGGCTCCCGGTTCCGTCGCTGCGGCGTACACCGCGTCGGCCTGGCGCTTGGCGGCCTGCGCCTGCACCAACTCGTTCTGGAGCGAGGCCAGGCCGGCCTCGGCCTGCTTGGCCGAGCTCGATGCCGCCGCCATCGCGGAATCGAGCGCCGCGGACGCCGACGCCACGGCCGACTCGAGTTGGAGGCGCTCGGACGCCTTGATCGTCGTGCTCGACTCGCCCGCTGCCCGAGCAGCGTCGCGTGCCGCCTGCCGGGCCGAGGTGACCGCGGAGGTCGCCTCGTCGACGGCGTCGCGCGCCTCCTTGGACGGCTCCTTCACGGTGTACCCGGCGTTCAGGTAGAACGCCGCGATCCCGCGTTCGGTGGCTTCGTCGAACGTCCCGTCCACGGGGCCGGGATCGACGCCGAGCCGCTGCAACCCTGCCTCCAACTGGCGGACGTCGTCACCCTTCACGCCGCGGGCGAGGTTCCGGAACACCGGGAGGTCGCCCTGCAGCACGAAGACCGGGCGTCCGCTCACCTCCACGAGGAGCTGTCCGTCGGTCAGCTGCGAGCCCACGGCGGGCGGATCCTTGGTGACCACCGCTTTCGTCTCCGACGACGCCGTGAGGGTCACCGGGGTGGACTCGTCGTAGGCCAGGTCGCCGCGCACCACGACGTTGGAGGAGAGCTGCCTGCGCTCGACCGGCGCGGTGATGAGCGACGCCTTCGGTTCCTTCACCTTGGCCCGAGCCTCGGCGGGTGAGCTGATCTGGGTGCCGGCGTACCAGGCGGCGCTGGTCGCGAGGACCGAGACCAATGCGACGGCGCCGAGCGTGCGTTGCCGGCCCATCTACCCGACCACCTCGGCCTTCACTTCGTCGAGGGTGCTCTTGTTGTCGTCGATGAACTCCTGCTCGTACTCGGCCGACACCTTCTCGTAGGCCGCCTGGTATTCGGCGCGGCACGGGAGCTCGGCGACGGCGAGCTTGCGTTCGTACTTCTGCACAGCGGCGAGCTTGTCCGGATCGATGCCCGTCGACCTCGAGCCGTCGCCGGAGCCACTCACTGTCGTCACGGCGGAGGACGTGTCGTCGCCACCCTCGTCGGAGGCCGACACATCGGAGTTGCCGATGTCGCCGCTCAGCGCGGCGTAGAGCTCCTCGGACTTCTTGTTCATCACCTCGTACACGTCGTCGACCGTCTTGACCGACGGATAGCCGGCGTCGGCCATGCACGAGCGGTACTCCTTCGTCGCCGCTTTCGTTCGTCGATCCGCGGTGATGCGCTTGGAGAGGTCGTTGTACAGCTCGTCCATCTTCTGGGCGGCCTCGGACGGCTCGGCGTCGGATCCGTACGCCTTGGACTGGCACCCCTCGGGCGGCCCGTCCGGAACGTCGACCTCCGAGCCGTCGCCGGAGCCGTCGTCGCCCATGTCGGAAGAGATCGATGCGCCGTAGAGCGCCTGTTCGTAGGCGGAGCGTTCGGAGTCGCTCATGCCGTCGACGATGGCCTGGTTCGGATCCTGCGACGCGGTGTCGTCGAACGAGGCCATGCCGGGAGCGTCCTCGACGGGCGAGCCGTCGGCCTGCATGGTCGTGGTGATGCCGAAGCCCCACTTCTCGGCGTACTCCCGTTGGGTGATGTCGAACTCGGGGGCGGCGGCGAAGGTGGCCGCCGTGAGGTTCGGGATGTACTCGAAGCCCTCGGCGTGCATGCACTCGGCGATGGCGCGCTCGGCCTTCTTGTTCTGCTCCCGTGCCGAGGCGTTGAGCTTCTCGGTGTCGTCGTAGCCGAAGTACTTGGTCAGCGGTGACGACGAGGCGTCGCCGTACTGGCGGTTACCGAACTCGACGACGGTGGCCGAGTCCTCGCTCCCCGAGGACTCCTTGCCGCAGCC
>CALMLJ010000415.1 GCA_937868025.1 uncultured Acidimicrobiaceae bacterium | reverse complement strand
GCCGATGCAACACTGCCTGCGCGATACCGATCCGCTGGCGCATGCCGGTCGAGAATGAACCCAGCCGAAGATCCGCGAGTTCAGCGCACTCCAGGTAGTCCAAGGTCTCGGCAACAGCTCTGCGAGGGCTCGCGACTCCCGACAACTTCGCAAAGAACTCGAGGTTCTCGCCAGCAGTCATATGGCCGTACAGCCTGACGTCAGACGGCAGGTAGCCGATGCACCGGGTGACGTCGGCACGATCGGCGACGACGTCGAAGCCACAGACTCGAGCAATTCCGCCCGTCGGCTCGATCAGGGTCGTCAGAATGTTGATCGCCGTCGTCTTCCCTGCACCGTTGTGCCCAAGGAAACCGAACACCTCACCCGACTCGATGGTCAGATCGATGCCGTGCAACACCTCGACCTCGTCGTAAGTGTGCCGCACTCCGCTGAGTTCGATGGCAAGGCTGCCCATTGCGTCTCCTCTGTCCGGTGAAGCCATCAAGCCCGAGGATTCGAACTTCTGGCTACATGACCCGTGCACGGACAAACCTACGGAGGCGCCTGCAAGACGAGGGGTGCGTGCTTGCAAGGCGACGGTTAATCAGCGGGACCGCTGCACATTCGGTGACAGGCTCCGCCCAGTGCGACGGTGACGGCTCGACCTGCGCGAGTGACGAGGTCGAGGGTGGCGTTCGGGAGGCGGTCAGTCCTGACGGGCGTCGCGAGCGGCGGCGCTCAGGGCCTCACGCTCGTCGCACTTGAGGCGCCAGTAGGTGTAGCCGGCGCTCGCGCACACTACGGCGACTCGGATCAACGGGATTGCCATGGCGTTCGGTCCTTTGGTCGATGGCGATGTTCAGCTCTCCGAGAGCTGCCACATCAGAGCGATGAACTGTGCGGCGGCGCCGACAGCGGTCACGGCGACGAAACGCCAGAGCTCCCGAAAGAGCGAGTCGACCTTCGGGTCGTTGGTGAAGTCGACCTCGTCGGACGGAGGCGCCGCCGCAGGGTCTCGGGGCCGAAGGATGAGCCGGAGGGCACCCACGCCGAGTCCGACGGCGCAAGTACCGGCGACGCCGACGATGATCGGACCGGTCATCGTCCGCTCCTTGGGTCGAGGTGTCGATGGGTCTCGAGAATCGTCCGGCATGCCCGCCGCCAGCAGAGCAGGCCGGTGACGAACGGAATCGCCGCAAGCGGATCGGTCAGATGGATGCCGTGGTTCTCCGACAGGTCGAGGACGACGGGTCCAGACCAGGTATGGGCACCCAGCAGCAGCCAGCCGCCGGCAGCTGCGAAGCACACGAACCCCAGGACGACCAGCACGGCCGAACGCATGAGTTCGGCGGTACGCACCGTCGACGGTGGGTTCGCCGTTGGGGCCGAAGGGCGTGGTGGTCGTTCAAGGGTCTGCATCGGGGCCTCCAGGTCTCCGGGTGCGGTCATTGGTCAGATCGCCTTCATCACCAGCAGTCCGGCGGTCAGCGCCGCTGCGCCGAACCGGTACCAGGCGAACCCGGTCAAGGGCTGCCGCTCGAGGTAGCCGATCATCCAGCGCACCGAGACGAAGGCGGCGACGCCGGCGACGACGATTCCGATCAGCGGGTTCACGATCCCGAACGTGTCGATCAGGGTCGAGCCGTTCTTGAGCAGCTCGTAGCCGGTCGCCGCCGACAACGTGAGGAAGCCGAGAAGGAAGGAGAACTCGACCGCCGTCGTCAACGAACACCCGAGGACGAGTGCGGCGAGAATCGTCACCAGTGACCGGCTCGTGCCGGGCCACAACGCCAGTACCTGGGCGCCGCCGATGCCAAGGGCCACCCGCGGCGGGATCGCAGAGAGCGACGTGATCGTCTCGGTGATGCGACCGCGGTACCGGCCGAACAGGAGGATCACGACGCCGCCGGCCACCCACGCGGCGACGACCGGCCACGGCTTCAGGAGCTTCGACTTGATGGGATCCTGCAGCGCCAGAGCGATGACGACCGCCGGCACAAAGGCCAGCAGGAGCGAGACGACCAGCGAGCGCCCTTCGGCGTTCCGCCTGACGACTCCCTGGAGCATCAGCGCGAAGCGCTTCCGGAAGATGCCCAGTACCGCCAGGATGGCACCGATCTGGATGACCACGGTGTACGTGTCGGTCGCGACCTCGTCCTGCTTCGTCTGACCGACGTCGAGAATGCGCTCTGCCACGAGCAGGTGACCCGTCGAGCTGACCGGGAGGTACTCGGTCGCGCCCTCGACGAGCCCGAGCACCACCGCTTTCGGCGTGGTCAGCGTGTCCGCCGACGCGGTCGGCACGGAGCCGCGGATCAGCACGAAACCCGAAATCGTCATGAGGCAGACCGCGAGTCCGACCAGGGCCGTGGCACGATGCCGGACCAGCGCCGGCGTCATGCCGCCACCTCATGACGGCGGTGGCGCAGCAGTTCGACGGCCACCGGAACCAGCGAGATGACGACGATCGCGATGAGGGCCAACTCGATGTGGTCACGGACAACCGAGACCTGCCCGAACCAGTAGCCGAGCAGTGTGACTCCGACGCTCCACAGCAGCCCTCCGGCGACGTTGTATGCCACGAACGTCCGGTAGTGCATTCTCCCCGCGCCGGCGACGATCGGCGTGAAGGTCCGAACGACCGGGATGAATCGCGCCATGACCAACGCCTTCGGGCCGTGCCGGTCGAAGAAGCCCTGCGCCTTGTCGAGATGGTCCCGCTTGAAGAAGCGCGAATCCTCGCGGGTGGCCAGCGTCGCGCCCACTCGCTTGCCGAAGAGATAGCCGACCTGGTCCCCGGCGATCGCTGCGATCGCGACGGCGGGCAGCAGCACGGCGATGTTCAGGTGCACCGACAGGGATGCGAACACTCCGGCTGCCACCGCGCCTGCCGTGAAAAGCAGTGAGTCGCCGGGGAGGAAGAAGCCGATCAGCAGCCCGGACTCGGCGAAGACGATCGCGGCGATGCCGAGCAGACCGAACGACTCGATCAGGTGTTGGGGGGACAAGCTCATGGCGCTGAACGTACGGACCGGTGCGTTCGCCGCCACCCAGGGGGTGGTGAGGTGACGGTTAATCCTGCTGACGGCGGGCCGCGGAGGGATGCTCCGGGCCGCTTAACCGTCATCTCACCCGATCGGACCCGGCGTCTCACCCTCGCTCCGGCAGACTGGTCGCCATGGCTTCCCTCCCGCAGGACCCCGAATCGTGAGCGGCGACCTCCTCATCGTCGAGGACGACGCCGGCATCCGAACCGGGCTCGTACGCGCCCTCACCAACGCCGGCTACACGTGCCACCCCGCCGAGGACGCAGCGTCGGTCCGAGCGTTCGACGGCACGCCCGACCTCGTCCTGCTCGACCTCGGCCTCCCCGACGCCGACGGCCTCGACCTCGCCCGCGAGCTCCAAGTGCGTTGGCTCGACGTCCCGATCATCATGGTCACGGCCCGCGCCGAAGAGATGGACGTCGTCATCGGCCTCGACGTCGGTGCCATCGACTACATCACCAAACCCTTCCGTCTGGCCGAGTTGCTCGCCCGGGTCCGGGCCCAGCTCCGCCGCCCGGCGCATCGCGACGATCTCCCGAATCTCGCCAGCTCGGGCGTCGACGTCGACCTCGGTGCCCGCATCGTCCGCCTCGACGGCGAAGAGATCACCCTCCGGGCCAAGGAGTTCGACCTGCTCGTCGTGCTGATGTCGAACGAAGGCAACGTCGTGACCCGCGAGGACCTCATGTCCCAGGTGTGGGACGAGCACTGGTTCGGCTCCACCAAGACCCTCGACGTCCACATCGCCGCCCTTCGTCGGCGCCTCAACGAAGCTCCCGGCGAACCCAGTCGCATCACCGCGCTGCGCGGTGTCGGCTACCGCTGGGAACGCAGTGCGCCCTTGGCCGGGGGCTGAGATGCGTCGTACTGGGGCGCCGTCGTGAGACGCCGGATCCTGGCCGCGATCATCGGCGTCACCGCCCTCGCGACGATGGTGCTGACGCTCCCACTGGCGATCCTCATGTCGAGCCGCGAACACGCCGACGCCGACCGGGAGCTGGCGCTGGCCGCGGAGAAGACAGCGAACGAACTGACGTCGGACTCCGACTTCGCCGACAGCGAACTCGAGCTTCCGCAGTTCGAGGAGGGGTTGACCGTCGGTGTGTACCTTCCCGACGGCCGGCGCATCGCCGGCGACGGTCCTGCCCGCGCCGACGAGCTGACGAACGCCGCCGAACTGCTCACGCTCGTCGGTCACACGGCACACGAGCGGGTGCTGGTCCGCCCCATCGTCGAGCGCGAGCAGGCCGTCGCCAACATCCGGGTGTCCGAACCCTTGTCCGAGGCCGAGCAGCTCGTCTGGCGCGACATCGCCGTGCTGCTGTCGTTCGACGTCGCCGCGGTGGTGGTCGCCGCGATCGTCGGGCTCTGGGTCAGCACTCGTCTCGTCCGGCCGTTGCGTTCGATCCGCGACGACGCCGTGCGGCTCGGCGAGGGCGACTTCTCGATCGTGCCGTCGCCCAGCGGCATCGACGAGCTCGACGCGACGGCAACGGCCCTGGCCGAGACCGCAGCTCGGCTCGACGGGGTGCTCCGACGCGAGCGCTCGTTCACCGCCGATGCGTCCCACCAGTTGCGCACACCGCTGACGTCGCTCCGCCTGGCGATCGAGGGCGAGATGCAGTCGCCGAGCGACGACCCGACGCCGGCGTTCGAGGCGGCGCTCGACGAGATCGACCGCCTCGAGTCCACCATCAGCACCCTGCTCCGCGTCGCCCGCGATCAACCCATCAGTCGTGATCCGCTCGACCTCGACCGCTGGCTCGGCACCGTCGAGCGGCGATGGAGCACCGTGCTCGGCGAGCGCGATCGCGAGTTCGCCGCGTCGTCCGCAGTCGCCGGCAGCCCCCGCGTGAGCCGGCACGTCCTCGAGCAGATCATCGACATCCTGTTGGGCAACGCCGTTCAACACGGCAGGGGCGACGTCGCCATCGATGTCGCCGAGGAGGGTGACAACCTCGTCGTCACCGTGTCCGACGGCGGCCGGATCGAGCGCAATCCGTCGGAGCTGTTCACCCGCCGCGACCCCGGCGCGACCGGTCACGGTCTCGGACTGGCGCTCGCCCGGTCGCTGGCCGAGGCGGAGGGCGGACGGCTCGTGCTCGCCGCCTCCGACCCGACTGCGTTCCGCCTGCTGCTCCCCGACCACGGCGGAATCCTCCACGACACGGTCGGCACGCGCTGACCGCTCCGAATCACGACGAGCGCTTCGCGTCCCGAACGATCCGGAGGAACGCGACGTCTCGAATGAAGTAGCGATGGAACAGCCGGCGCGGCTCTTGTACGAACCGGAACAACCACTCTCCGCCCAGGTGCTGCACCCAACGTGGCGCCCGGCGGCGCAACCCCAGATGCAGCTCGGCCGAAGCACCGAGGCAGAGGACCGTCGGGGGCCGATCGACTGACACGGTGGCGAGGAACGCCAGCAACTCCCGTGCGATGGACAGGTCCTTCGGGTGCCCGAGGCCGAGCACGACGATCCGGGCGTTCGAGGCCGCCACCTCTTCGGCACAGCGGTGGGCAGCGGCGCGAACCTCGGACCGATCGGACACGTCGATGTCGGGAGCGACGAGCACCCGGGCTCGCGGGTGTTCGGCGAGGAGGCCGTCACGGATCGCGTCGGACGCCGCCAGCACCACGACCGACCGGGCCGCCGCCGCCAGCTCCGGCCACAGGCGGGCGAAAAGGTCGGAGCCGGTCAGCCTGGCCCGCAACGGGGTACCCAGGTAGCGACTCGCCCACACGATCGGCTGGCCGTCGGGCAGGACGCACCAGGAGTCGGCGACGAACTCACGCGTCTCGGCGTCGTCCGTCTCGAGGAGTTGCACGAGCAGGTCGGTGTTGGGGGTCACGACCACCGGGTGACGATGCTCGCCCCGATCGGCGTCAACCAGGATGAGGTGTGCCACCTCGTCGATCGTCGCGGCGTCGACGAACGGGAGCCCGAAGAGGTCGACGCGTTGCATGGTCAGGCGAACGTACCGACGTCGTCTCGGGGCAGGAAGCCCTCGGCCGATGTTTCAGTGTCATTTCACCGGATTTTACCGTCGCACTACCGTCCGCCGGTCGCCGGTCGCCGGGACAGCAGGAGGGCCGTCACCCCGACGAACGCCACGCCCAGCGTCCAGCCGGCGACGACGTCGGTGAACCAGTGGACGCCGAGGTAGATGCGGCTCGACCCGACCGCCACCGCGAGTCCGACACCGACCGCCCACACTGCGCGCCGATGCTCCGGGAACCGGCGCGCGACGAACAGCGCGAGTGTTCCCCAGATCGCCGCAGACTGCGTCGCATGCCCCGACGGGAACGAGTACCCGCCGGCGGCGACCAAGCGATCGGCGAGGTCGGGGCGCGCTCGTCCGAACGCGAGCTTCAGCGAGTTGCACGACCACCACGCGAGCGCCGACACCACCGCGAGGACGATCGCCGCCGACCAGTCGCCGACCCGCCACCGCCACCCGACGGCGAACGCGACGCACACGAGGGTGAGCACCCAGAAGCCCCCGAGCGACGTGACCGCTCGCATCGTGGTGTCGAACCAGGGGGTGCGGTGATCGAGCACGAACTCGAGGATGGGTTCGTCCGGGCCGGTCACTGCGGCCACCGTAGGCGTCCGCGGGTTGGCAGACGGTGAGCGACCGGTGAGGCGACGGCAAAGGCCGAAGCCCCCTGGGTGTCCGCTCACCTTCGGCATGCACGATTCACCGAGCGCTCACCTCCGCATGGGTCGGCGGTGACCCGCGCACACGCATGCTCGATCCAGACCCCACAACTGGAGTGAACGATGACCATCCTGGAAGCCCGACCGGCCCCACCGACCGAACCACCAGTCAACGACCCACCCGCCGACGCCGCGCCCGGCCGCCGGCCCCGCCGTCACCGTCGTCGCCAGACCGTGCTCGTCGTGCTCGCCGCGCTGATGGTGCCGGTCGGCTGGTCCTACTCCGGGTACCTGACCGCAGCCGGCGACGCTCCTGTGGGCGTTCGCAGCGTCGACTGGCTCCGTGACCACGGCTTCGAGTCCGTCGTCAACAACGTCGAGCAGTGGTGGTACACGCGCACCAAGCCGACCGGCACCAAGGTCCCGACGTCGGAACTCCCCAAGGCCCTCCGCCCCAAGGCCCTCGCCAACGCGACCCCCGCGGCGGCCGCATCGGCACAGCCCTCCTCGACGATCCCGACACTGGTGTCGCCACCGCAGACCGGCGAAGGCGTATGGCAGCCCGTCCCCGGACTCGCCGTCGCACCAACCGCCGTGGAGCAGACGTTCCTGCGACCCGACCCCCATTACCCCTCCGTCGGGGCCAACCTCGTCCGCATCGACCAGGCCGCCACCAAGTTGGTCTACGTGCCCGGCACGGTGCAGCCCGGTGGCACCAACTGGGCATGGGGCTCACAGATCCCCACCGACCAGCGCCAACACGTCATCGCAGCGTTCAACGCCGGCTTCAAGTTCAAGCACACCAAAGGCGGCATCTACACCGAAGGTCGAAGTGCAGTCCGCCCGCTCCAAGACGGCCTCGCCGCCATCGTGATCCGCAAGGACGGCACGGCTGACATCGCCGAATGGGGCCGCGACGCCACCATGGGCCCCGACATCGGCAGCGTCCGACAGAACCTCGACCTCATCGTCGACCACGGCGCACCCGTCAAGGGCCTCGTCACCGATCGCGGCGGTCGCTGGGGAACGGTCAAGTCGCAACTGCAGTACACCTGGCGGTCCGGCCTCGGTGTCGACGCACAGGGTCGCCTCATCTACGTCGCCGGCCGCAAGATGACACTCACCCAACTGGCCACGACGCTCGCCCAGGCGGGATCGGTCCGGGCCATGCAACTCGACATCCACGACAACGTCGTGACCTTCAACTGGTACCGACCCGTCGCCGGCACCAGGACGCAGGTCACCGGATCCCGACTCACCCCGGCAATGACCCGGGATGCCACCCGCTACCTCGCCCCCGATCAGCGTGACTTCCTCGCGGTGGTGGCCCGATGACCGCCGTGCTCGACACCCGGCCCCTCGTCGTCGATCTCACCGACACCCACGCCGAGCACCCGCCGGCACCGGCTCCGGCGGGCCCGTCCCTCCGGCCGTCCACGCCCCGAGCCCTGCTCACGGCGATGCGGCCCCGCCAGTGGGTCAAGAACGTGCTCGTGGTGGCGGCACCCGCCGCCGCCGGAGCGCTGCTCTCCGGGTCCACCATCGTCCGGGTGACCGTCGCCGTGGCCATGATGTGCCTCGCCGCCAGCGCGACCTATCTCCTCAACGACCTCGGCGACATCGAACGCGACGGCCTCCACCCCACGAAGCGGCACCGCCCCATCGCGGCCGGCCTGATCTCACCCCAACTCGCCCGGACCACGGCCGCCACCGCCGCCACCACGGCCGTGGCCACGGGGATCGCTCTCGGGTCGGCCGCCGCACTCGCCGTCCTCGCCTACCTGGCGCTCACCATGGCCTACTCCCGACGACTGAAGCACCTGCCCTTCATCGAGCTCGGTGTCGTCGCAGCGGGGTTCGTGCTCCGGGTCATCGCCGGGGCCGCCGCCACGACGACCCCGCTGTCGATCCCGTTCCTGGTCATCGTCGGCGGCGGATCACTCCTCCTCGCCACCGGCAAGCGATACGCCGAGCTCCGCGAGCTCGGCGACCGGGCCGCAGCACATCGCCCCGTGCTCGCCGGGTACACGATGCCCATCCTCGAACGCATCCTCCTCGGCTCCGCCGCCACCGCCGTGCTCGGCTACCTCGGCTGGGCGCTCTCCACCCGACTCGGCGGTCCCGGGATGGTCTGGCTGCTGGCCAGCATCGTCCCGTTCCTCGTCGCCGCCCGCCGCGGTGTCACCAAGGTGTTCGCCGGTGCCGGCGCCGACCCCACCGAGCTCATCCTCGGCGACCGGGCGCTGCTGGCCGCCGGTGCCGCCACCGGCATCCTCGCCCTCGCCGGCCTGTACCTCTCGTGATCACGGTCGCTCTGTGATCACGAGCCGATCAGCCACCGTGACGGGGGTCGTCACGGTGCCGATCGGGCGGCGCCTCGCCGCAGCGGTGGTGGTGGTCGCCACCGCTGCGGCCGGTGCCGGATGCTCGCGCCCCGCCGACGGCCCGGCCGCCGAGGCTCCGGTGCCCCTCCCGCCCACCTGCCCCGGTGGGAGGGGCACCGACGTCACGACGAAGCGTGACCAACAGCGAATCCTCGTCCACCTGCCGCCCTGCTACGACGAGCACCCCGACGTTCGATTCCCGGTGATCCTGCTGATCCACGGTGCCAGCGCGGACGAGACGCAGTGGACCGACATCGGGATGACGACAGAGGCAGACCGCTTGGTCGTCGACGGCGAGATCGCGCCGTCGATCCTCGTCATGCCCGACTTCCGCGACACCGCTGCGGCCCGTGAGGCCCAGGTCGTCGTCGACCGGGTCGTGCCGTGGGTCGACGCCCAGTACCGCACGCTGCGCGATCCGGGGCACCGTGCCGTCGGGGGCATCTCCCGGGGCGGCGGCGCCGCACTGGTTGCTGCCGCGATGCGTCCCGACGTGTTCGGCAGCGTCGCCGCCCACAGCCCCGCGATCAGCGGCAATCTCGACCAGCTCCGCGACGGCCTCACGGCCCTCGGCGGCAGCATCCGCATCGACGTCGGCGCCGACGACGGCCTCCGCGACTCGGCCGTCCGGTTCGCCGACTCGCTCACCGCCGCGGGCATCGACGTCGAACTCCGCGTCGATCCCGGCGGGCACGATCGGGCGTACTGGCGCGCCCATGTCGACGAGTACCTCCGCTTCACCGCATCCCGCTGGCGCTGACGGCGAGGGTGACCGTCCGCGCACCTTTTACCGTCGCCGAA
The DNA here is from genome assembly GCA_937868025.1 of uncultured Acidimicrobiaceae bacterium. The sequence goes on along the minus strand of CALMLJ010000415.1, from coordinate 49,715 downwards.
CCGGCGCCTTGCTGGCCCGAAATCTGGCCCTCCGTACGGTCGATCCCATCGCTTGAACTGCGCCGCCGAGCACCCTGCCGGCCGCCTCCCGGAAGGAACACCCCATGACCACAACCGCCACCCCCGCCCGGCAACACGCCAGGACCATGCTCAACAAGGTTCCCCAGGTCACCCTGCTGTTCTGGGTGATCAAGATCATGGCCACGACGGTGGGTGAGACCGCCGCCGACTTCCTCGCCACCAACCTCAACCTCGGGCTCACCGCCACCACGGTCATCATGGCCGCCCTCCTCGGCGGGGCCCTCGTCGTCCAGTTCCGCGCCCGCCGCTACGTCCCGTGGATCTACTGGCTCTCCATCGTCCTCATCAGCGTCGTCGGCACCCTCATCACCGACAACCTCGTCGACAACTTCGGTGTCAGCCTCTGGACCACCACCGCCATCTTCACCGTCGCCATGTTCACGGCCTTCGGGGTGTGGTTCGGCGTCGAGAAGACGCTGTCGATCCACACCATCGACACCGTGAAGCGAGAGGGCTTCTACTGGACGGCGATCCTGTTCGCCTTCGCCCTCGGCACTGCGGCCGGCGACCTCATCGCCGAGAAGATCGACCTCGGCTACTGGAAGTCGGCCCTCCTCTTCGGCGCCATGATCGCCCTCGTCGCCGGCGGGCGGTTCCTCCTCAAGATGAACGCCACCCTCGCCTTCTGGGTCGCCTACGTCCTCACCCGCCCCCTCGGCGCCTCCATCGGCGACTACCTCTCACAGCCCAAGAAGAACGGCGGCCTCGGACTCGGCACCACTGGTACGAGCGTGATCTTCCTCGCCGTCATCCTCGGCCTGGTCGGCTACTTCACCGTGACCAAGTCGGACCAGGCACCCGAGCTCCAGCCGGCGTGACCTTCGCCCCGTCAGGTCGGCAGGTGAATCACCACTGCGGCGCCGCCGAGGTCGCTCTCGCCGATGCTCACGGAGCCACCGAGCGTGGTCACCAGCTCGTGGACGATCGCCAGCCCAAGCCCGGTCCCCTCGTCCGCCACCCGCGCCTCGTCGAGCCGAGTGAACGGTTCGAACACCCGTTGCCGGTCGGCGACGGGGATGCCGGGACCGTCGTCGTCGACTGCGATCGACCACCCACCCGTGCGCCGCTCGACCCGGACTCGGGTCGTCGACGCACGGTGCCGGGCGGCGTTGTCGAGCAGGTTCGTGAGCACCTGCACCACGGCGTGCTCGCTGGTGCGCACGGGCGCGAGATCGTGCGGCACATCGAGGACGATCGATCCCTCGGGTCGACGTTCCACCAACGTGGCGATCACCCGGGCGACGTCGACCTCGGACGTCGTGCCGGCCGGGCCCTGGCCATTCAGCCGAGCCAGCGCGAGCAGGTCCTTGGCGAGACGGTCCAGCCGGTCGTGATCGATCAGCGCGTCGTTGATCGCCGCGACGAGCGACTCACGGCTGTCCGGATGCAGCGCCGCCACCTCGAGCGCGGCGCGGGCCGAGGCCAGCGGACTGCGGAGCTCGTGAGACGCATCAGCGACGAACCGGCGCTGACGGACCGACGACTCCTCGAGCCGCCCGAGCATCCGGTTCATCGTCACCGCCAGCTGCTGGATCTCGTCGGAGCTCGACGGTTCCGGCACGCGCCGATCGAGCTCGCGGTCGGTGATGTCGGAGACCTCGGCCGTGATCGCGGCGACGGGTCGGAGAGCACGACCCACCAGGACTCGCGTCGTGACCGCGACCATCACGATCACGATCGGCAGCCCGATCGCCAGGGCCTCGATCAGCGCCGACACCGTGTCCTCGGTCGACTCCAGCGATGTCGCCGACACGACGGTGCGATCGCCGTCGTCACCGGCCACGGCGACGACCACATAGCGCTGCTCGTCGTCGATCGCGTCGACCAGCCGGATGTCCGACGACGTTTCACCCGCATCGGGACGGAGCGAGCTGATCGGCGACTCGCCCTCGACGTTGTCGGTCGACGCGACGACGGCACCCGACGCGTCCAACACCTGGGTCGCCCCGTTCTCGTCCCCGGGGAACGAGAGCCGAGCGGGCAGGTCGTCGGACTGCGCCAAGGCGAGCACGTCGCGGGCACGCAGCACTGAGGCCGATCGGTCGGCCGACGTGAGCCGGTCGCGCACGAGCCAGACCAACCCGAACGCACCGGCACCGAGTGCGATCAGCACCACACCGGCGGCGACGACGGTCGTGCGGGTCCGCACGCTCGGGGCGCGGCGGGTCCGGCTCACGTCGACCCCAGTCGGTAGCCGGCACCGCGCACGGTGTGGATCGTGGTGGTGCCGAACGGGGCATCGATCTTCCGCCGCAGCGCGCTCACGTGCACCTCGACGACGTTGAGATCGCCGTCGAAGTGGGCGTCCCACACGTGGGCGACGATCTCGGATTTGGTGACGACCTCGCTGCGCCGACGCATCAGGTACTCGAGCACGGCGAACTCGCGGGTGGTGAGGTCGAGCTCGACCTCACCCCGATGACAGCGACGGCTCGACTGGTCGAGCACCAAGTCGTCGACCGTGAGTTGGACCGGACGCTTGGGAGCACCGCGCCGCAGCAGCGCCCGGAGGTTGGCGACGAGCACGAGGAACGAGAACGGCTTGGAGAGGTAGGCGTCGGCTCCGAGATCGAGTGCTTCGGCCTCGTCCCATTCGCCGTCCTTCGCCGTCAGCATGAGGATCGGGGTCCAGACCCCCGCTTCGCGCAGCTCGCGGCACACCTCGTACCCGTTGAGGCCGGGCAGCATGATGTCGAGGACGATGGCGTCATACGGGTGCTCGGTCGCCATCCAGAACCCGAGGTCGCCCGTCGCCGCCGTGTCGACGGCGAACCCCTCGGCCACGAGCCCACGTTCGACGGCGGCCAGCAGCCGGGGCTCGTCGTCCACGACCAGGATCCTCATGACACTGACGACACTACGTGGCGGTGCATCGGGTCACCGTGCGCCGGCCGAGCTGAAGTTCCGCTGAAGACTCCCCCGCCCGGCTTCAGCGGAGCAACAGGCACGAACGCGGATGCTGCGCTCACCAGGAACCACCTGGACCCGACAAAGGAGTCAGCATGAAGTCCCCCAGCAAGACCAAGCGCGTCGTCTACGGCGCCATCGGCGGCCTCGGCCTCTTCGCAGGTGCCGCCGGAATCGCCTCGGCCGCGACCAGCCAGTCGACGACCCCGACGACCGTCCAGGCCTCCGCCGAGCAGGGCGACGCCAACGAGACGCCGACCTACCAGAGCTCGGTCCAGTCGCCCGAGACGCCCGAGGCCGCCGAGAACGGCGTCGAGCAGAGTGACGCCGCGGAGGCGGCCCAGCTCGCGAGCCTCGCGAAGATCAGCGAGGCCGACGCCTCGGCAGCGGCAACGGCTGCCGTCCCCGGCACCGCCGGCAAGGTCGAGCTCGAGAACGAGAACGGCAACGTCGTTTACGACGTCGAGGTCACCGCCGCCGACGGGACCGTCACCGACATGACCATCGACGCCGGCAACGGCAAGGTGCTCGCCAAGGAGCAGGAGACCGACGACGGCAAGGACGGCAAGGACGAGTCCGACGCCAACGAGGCTCCGGGAACGGAGGTGAACGACGCCGCCGAGGCGGCAGCCGCGGGCAAGTGATCTGACCCAGCGAGCGACACCGAACGGTCGGGCCTCGACGGCCCGGCCGTTCGTCGCGCTCCCGACTCGAGGCACTGATGGACGAACGATCTCCCACCTGGCTCGACCGAATCGAGGAGATCGCGCTGCCCCTGTACGGGTTCGCGTTCGGATCGGTCGTGGCCGGCATCCACCCGCTGCTGGTCCTCGTCGCGATCCTGTGGTGGGACGCACGCCTCGCTGCCGACGCACCGATCGCCGTGGCACGGGTGTGGTGGACGGCGCTGCTGATCCCGATCGGCCCCCTCGCCGTCGCCCCGGCGGCATGGCAGGCCGCCCGGTCGTTGCGCCGTCCGTGGTACGGGCGGGGCGGAGCGCTCGTCGCGATCGGCATCGCCGCGTCCCGATGGACGGTTCGGGCCGGACCGTCACTCGGGGCAGTGACCACCGCACTCGCCGGCGCCCTCGTTGCCGCCGCGCTCGGGCCACCGGCGACCTCCCTCCTCGGTCGCCTGACGGGCCGACTCGCGACCACCATCGCCCGACCGCTCATCCGCGGTACCCGCTGCACCCCGCTCCCCCTCCACAACGACGACATCGACAGCTTCCCCTGACAGCGCTTCCTCGACGCGGCACGGCGCCGGGACTCCGAGAGTCCCGGCGCCGGCCGTGGGTCGCGGGCAGTCCCGCAGTGATCGCCCGATCGATCAGCGACCGGACTCGGTGCCGGTGACGTTGAACGACGCGTCGAGTTTGACCGTCACCTCACTGCCGTCGGACTTCGTCATGTGCACCTCGAACGCGGCGCCCTCGGCGTCGGTCTCGGCGCGCTCGACGGTGCCGCCGGGCACGGCGGCCTCCGCAGCGGCCGTCGCCTTGCTGAGGTCGTCGCCGGTCAGCACCGTCTCGGTGATGCCGTTGGCGGCGTGCCCGCCCATGGACTGATCACGAGGAGCGTCCTGATCGGGGGCAGCAGTGCTGTCCTGGCTCGACGCCGCCGGAGCGGTCGTGGTGGTGGCATCCTGCGCGCTGGCACTTCCCGTCAGGGCGTACGCACCAGCGGCACCGCCGAGCAGGAGGGAACCGCCGAGTGCGACGGTGCCGAGCTTCTTCCGAAGGGAATCCATGTCTGTCTCCGTTTCATGTTCCCGGGAGGGGAACGGCGTCCGGTGGATCCGAACTGGAGACACCATCCGACCCGACCGTGAGGCCCCCGAGAGAGCCGCGCGAGAAGTCTGCAAGAGTGCGAAGAACCCCGCCATTGCTGGCGATGCGGCACTTCACCATCGCCTTGCCGGCAGCTGGCCGTGCCCTCTCACCCAAGGGGTCCCACCACGGCCGGTGAACCCCGTCACCCAGGGTGCTTCGCAACGTACGCAGCGATCGCGGTTCCCATGCTGTCGGCTCCGGTCGTCGCCTTCGTCCCGTCGCCCTTCGCCCCCGCCGCCAACAACGACAGGCTGTCCTCGATGTCGGCGTAGAGGGTCGGTTCGTTCTGACGAACCGTGCCCTCTATGGCCGTCCACACCGGCTCCAGCTCGTCGTCGGCGGAGATGGCAGCGGCAGGATTACTCGCGGCAGCCACCGCCGCCGAGCTGACGCCCATCTTCGCCAGGCCGACGGCGACGTCGGCATCGCTCGAGATCTTCTGTTCCGGCGCCGTCGTCGTCGGTCCGGTCGTTGCGTCGTCGGAGGAGCACCCGGTGCCGAGCAGGGTAAGGCCGACGAGGGCGATGCCGGTTGCCGCTCGCCGGATCGTAATGACGGCTGAAGACGTTGACATGGGGCTCCTCGGGGTCAGGCGGGTCGCCCGGCTCACGGGTTGTCCGAACCGTACCGATCGAGGCTGCCGCGCGGCGCCCAGCTAACGCTCAGCTCACCCTCGGCCGAAAGGTTTACCGAGCGCTCACCGGGCGCCGGACGACGACCCCGCGCCCGTCCATCGGTCGTTCTTCTCGATCGTGACCGAACCGCCCATGTCGGTGACCAGATCACGGACGATCGCGAGGGCAAGCCCTGCACCGCCAGCAGCGCGGGCCCGGTGTGTGTCGAAACGGACGAACATCCCCTCTCTGTCCTCCGCCGGGATGCCCAGCCCGTCGTCGGCGAAGGTCATCACCACGTTGGCTCCGTTGCGGTCGAGGCTCACCTTGACCCGGTGGGCGGCGTGGCGGACTGCGATGGCGAGGAGGTTGCCGACCACTCGTGCGAGGCCCTGCTCGTCGGCCTCGACGACCAGCCCACTACCCACCCGACCACCACGAGCCGCGGGCCGCCGTCACCGTGTCGATTGGCCCGAAGTCGGGACGGACGTAGCCGAGCACAACCGGCGCAAGGCGACCCTGATCGAGGACCTGCTCCACTCTGCCCACGTCACGAGCTCGGCGACGAGCCGAGTGACCGGTCCCGTCGCCGTCGGCCCCGTCGTGCAGGGCGAGGTCGCTGCCATCGCCGAGCAAGAACTCCGAACGGCTCGACGGAACCTCGGCGTTCCCTGCGGTCGCAACGATCGACTCGCTCGCGGCGGTTCCAATGACGGTCATCACCGCAGCGCAACACCACTACGAGGGGTCGACGGCGCCGTCGAGGAACAACTCAACCAGAGCCGTGCTGCAGGACAACAGCACTGGGCGTCGTTGCCGAACGACGCCCAGCTGGTGTCGGTCGACAACACCGGTCACGTCATCCAGATCGGCTGTCCCGACGTCGTGTCCGAACAGATCCGGCGGATGATCCCGACGGCCAACTGAGGGTTGACGACTCCCGATCGTATCGGTCGGGTCTGGGCTCATCGCCCGGACCCGACGTGCCTCAGGTGACGTCGATCGTCGCCTTCATTCCCGCCTCGTAGTGCCGGGTTAACGGCAGCCGACGATGAGCGTGCTCCCGGCGTCAAAGGTGCTTTTGTCGTCAAGCATCAGGTTCGCAGGATCGCCCTCAGTCGAGGAGAGACCGGCCCTGCGACGCCGCTGTCGCGACGAAAGGACGTCGCTTGGGTCCGATGTTATCGTCACATACCGATGTCGAACCGAACTCCTGTCCGAATCATGGCCCGACCGTGCAGCGCCCCCGCGTTCACATTGGCATCAGCGCCTCCGAAAGCGAATGGGTGTTACACGAGCCCGAACGCCACCGAGTGGCACGCCGACGCGCACAAGAACTTCGCCCACTCAAGCACGACCTCCGTCGCCGCGAAGAGCGGATCCACGACGACATCCCTGCTCACGTCGAGAAGCACGCGCGATTGCGTCGACGACCTGATCGAGGTGCCCAGGACCCGCGTCAAGGGCAAGTACGACATCGCGTGGGCCGACGTCAAGGAATACGAGCGGACGCCGGCCGCCGCCGAGCCGGCAGCTGACTCGCCGGCACCCCTGGGGAACCTCACGAAGGCGCTCGACGAATGCGCCCGTCGAGGGCGCGGACTCTGACGTGGATCCTTCGCCCGTGCCCGACGCCGGTGGCACCCCAGATCCGATCGAAGTTGGGCTGTTCGCGTACGAGATAGCGAAGATGAGGTCCGCGGCGATTACCGCCGCGATGGTGCATCTCGGCGATGGGCTGGGGTTGTACCGATCGTTGGCGCGTATGAACCGACCGGTCACCTCGATCGAGGTTGCGGCGGAGTCCGGGCTGGTCGAGCGATGGGTGCGCGAATGGCTGTACAACCAGGCCGCGGCAGGGCTCGTTCAGGTTGATGAGTCGGAACGCTTCTCGATGTCTGCGGCAGCAGTGGCCGTCCTGGCTGACGACCAGCATGAGTTGAACCTCGCTGGCATGTTCCTTGCTCTTCCTGGCCTCATGCAGCGCGTCGAGGTCCTCCCCGACAGCTTTCGCACGGGCATCGGGTACGACTACGACGCGCACGGGCGGACCCTTGCGCTTGGCCTAGAGCGAACCTTCGAACCATGGATGCGAGATCACCTCGTCGCCGATGTCCTTCCGCAACTCGATGGCGTCGGCGATTGCCTCGGCGTCGGCACGACCGCCGCTGACATCGGTTGCGGTGCCGGCGGTGTGGTCCTCGCGCTCGCGTCGGCGTTCCCGCAGAGCACCATCCTCGGCTTCGAGATCTCCGAGCACGCTCTCGATCGCGCCCGGGCCCGCCTCGACGACAGCGGCGTCGGCAACGCTGAGTTTCGGAACGCCCGCGAGTCCCCTCTGCCTCAGGACCACTCCCTCGGATTCGTGACGACGTTCGACTGCCTGCACGACATGACAGATCCTGCGGGAATGGTCGAGATGATCTTTCGGTCTCTCTCTGCGGACGGCACGTGGCTGCTGGTCGACATCAAGGCGTACGACACTTTCGCCGAGAACGTCGCCCTCAACCCGATGGCCGCGATGATGTACGGCGACAGTGTCCTCAGCTGCATGTCATCGGCCTTATCCGAGGCGGGCGGAGCGGGGCTCGGGACACTCGGGCTGTCCGAGCGCAAGGCCTCCGAGTTCGCCGCCGCGGCCGGGTTCACCCGCTTCCGCAGGCTAGAGATCGATCACCCCGTGAACGCGTTCTACGAGATCCGCCCATAGAGGCCGGAGCCTGCCCAGGTCCGGGCAACGAGGCCTGCCGAGACTCCGAAAACCGCACTCTGATCGTCCGAGGACCACCAGGCGGCACCCCGTGAAGATGACGCGTTGGTAGCCAACTGCGCCGTGAGGGATCGAGCCGACGGCATTCGATCGAGCGACGAGGAAGAGTCGGAGGCCGAACAGCGTGGTACCAGAGCATCAGGATGGTCCCGGCCCGGACGGCCATGCTGTACGCATCAAGCGCCAACCATCAGCCGCCGAACGCTGACAGATCGCGACGGCGCTGCCCTGGGTTGCAACACCCAGGGCAGCGCTTCGTCAGGCAGACGTGAGGTTTCCGAGCAGAGTGCGCATCTCGTCGATCTCAGCCTCCTGGCTCGACGAGATCGACTCCGCGAGAGCGACGGCGTCTGGGTCCTCGCCGTCGGTGATCTCGGTGTTCGCCATCGCGATCGCGCCCTCATGATGCTCGATCATCATCGTGAGGAACATCGAGTCGAGGTCGGCGCCGGAGGTCTCCATGAAGGAGGCCATGTCGTCGTCCGACATCATTCCGTCCATCGATGTGTGGTCGCCCTCGGCAGGAACATCTCGCTTCCAGCCTTCCAACCACCGGGACATCGTTTCGATCTCGGGGCCTTGGGCCTCCTTGATCCGAGTCGCAATCGTCTTGACCTCGGGGTCCACCCCGTCGGCCAAGACGTGGTCCGCCATCTCGACGGCCTGCCGGTGGTGCGGGATCATCGACTGGGCGAATGTGACGTCGGCTTGCGCTACTCCTTTGGGAAGGTCAGCGGCTGCGGCGGTGGTCTCGGACGTGTTGCCCATGCCCATGCCCATGCCGCTGTGAGCGTTCGAGTCCTGGCTGCAGCCGGCCGCGGTCAAGAGGGCCGCTGCTGCGAGCGCGGCGAATTGCTTCTTCATTGATGTCTCCTCGATCTTGTGGGTTGGTGGTCCTGCGATGGCCGAGTCGGTGAACTCAGCAGCGCATCACCGCCAACGCAGCAAGATCGGGAGGCCGAGCGAGCGCGACGATCGTGGGCGCTCTCGCACTGAAGGTTGATGTCGGGGCCGCCGCCGGCCAATCGACGCTCCGCCTGCGGACGCGCCGGAGCACCAGCGCCATCCCGAGGACGATCAAGGTCATCGAGCAAGCGAGCAGCAGATGGCTCTGGTGCTGCGGCCCATGGCAATCGCCCGCGCAGTGCTCCGGATGATCAACCGACTCGATTGCGGCGGCAGCGTGAGGAGCCGACTCGGACGCTGCGCCGACCAGTTCGACATGCATGACGAATATCGCTGTGCCGACGACCAGGGCGGTCAGGAGATGGCGAAGTCGAGGAAGCATGTGCAGTCCAGGGTAGGGCGGTCGGGCTGAGTGCCAGCCGTCAGCCCGGCTGGCTCGACCCGGTCGGGCTCTCGTCCGCCAGCAAGTCGTCGGCGCGAAGTCGGACTCGGCGCAGGAGCTGTGCGTTGAGTGCAACGACGACCGTCGACGCGCTCATCAAGATCGCTCCCACGGCTGGCGACAACGTCACGCCGGCGAAGGCGAACACCCCCGCTGCCAACGGGATGGCGACGATGTTGTAACCGGCCCCCCACGTCAGGTTCTGGATCATCTTTCGGTAGCTCGCACGACTCAGGCGAATGACCCCGAGCACACTCCTCGGATCAGACGAGGCCAGGACAACACCAGCCGACTCGATGGCAACGTCGGTTCCAGCTCCGATCGCCAAACCGACATCGGCGCGGGCCAGCGCCGGCGCGTCGTTCACGCCGTCGCCCACCATGGCGACCTTGAGGCCCCGCTCCTGCAGGTCGGTCACCGCCTTGTCCTTGTCTTCGGGCAGGACCTCGGCAAAGACCTCATCGATGCCCAGCTCGGCGGCGACGGCGTCGGCGACCTGCTGAGCATCTCCGGTGATCATGACGGAACGCACACCCAGCTTTCTCAGCCCGTCGATCGCGGCCTTTGATTCGGGTCGGATCGCGTCCTCGAGCGCGAACGCGCCGACGACGTTGCCGTCCCGTACGACGTGGAGGACTGCTGCACCCCGGCGGCGCCAGTCGCTCGTCCTGTCCGCAAGGCTGGACGATTCGGACACCTTGAGCTCTCGCAGCAGAGCGGGGCCGCCGCCGGCGACCTTGACGCCGTCCACGGTCGCTTCGACCCCACGGCCCGTCAGACTGCGGGCGTTGGTCCCCGTTCCTCGGGTTCCCTCCTCCTCAGCGCGGGCCACGATCGCTCGGGCCAGCGGATGCTCGCTCTCTGCCTCGACGGCGGAGGCGATCCTCAGGAGGTCGGCGGGCTCTATCCCATCTGTCGCGAGGTCGGTCACCTTGTGCTGCCCGAGCGTCAGCGTGCCGGTCTTGTCGAACAGCACGGCATCGATCGTGCGCATCCGCTCGAGCGCGAGCCGACTCTTGACCAGGATTCCGGCACGAGCCGACACGCTCGTCGAGACGGCGATGGTCAGCGGGATCGCTAGTCCGAGGGCGTGCGGGCAGGCTATGACCAGGACGGTGACCGTTCGCTCGATCGCAACGTTCGTCTCGCCGAGCGCCAACCAGACGATCAGCGTTACCAGCCCGGAGAATGCTGCGATGTAGAACAGCAGCGCGGCGAATCGATCAGCCAACGCTTGAGCCCTCGATTGCGACCTCTGCGCCTCTTCGACCAGACGCTGGATGCCGGCGAGAGCGGTGTCGTCGCCGAGAGCGTCTACTCGCACGCGAATCGAGGAATCGGTCGAGACCGTGCCTGCGACGACCCGATCCCCTGTCCGCTTGGCAACCGGGCGCGACTCACCGGTGATCATGGCCTCGTCGAGCGCAGCGGCACCGCTGACGATCTCGCCGTCTGCCGGCACTCGGCCGCCGGCTCGTACCAGCACGATGTCAGCGATCTGCAGATCCGAGATGAGCACTGATTCGGGCTCACCGTCGTCGCCGATTCGCTCAGCATCGTCAGGTAGCAGCTCGGCCAATGCCGCAAGAGCACCTTGGGCCTGGCCGATCGCACGCATCTCCAGCCAGTGGCCGAGGAGCATGATCGTGACCAACGTGGCCAGCTCGAACCACAGGTCGACATCGATCCAGCCCAGCTCGGTGGCCACCGAAGCGCCGAACGCCACGAGAAGACCCATCGAGATCAACAGCATCATGCCCGGCTGCTTGGATCTGATCTCGTCCCAGCCACCCTTCAGGAAGACAGGGCCTCCGTAGAGGAAGACGATCGTGCCGAAGATCGGCGCCACCCATTCGTGCCCCCAGAACATGGGTGCCGTGTAACCCAGCAGTTCTTGCAGCATGTGGCTGTAGATCACCGCAGGAACCGTCAGCGTCATGCTCAACCAGAACTTCGTGCGGAACATCGCCGCATGGTCGCCGTGATCGCCGTGATCGCCGTGATCGCCGAGTCCATGATCGCCGTGATCGCAGTGTCCATGATCGCCGCCGTGAGCCTCGTGACCGGCGTGGCGATCGTGCGCCGGTGCCGATCCGTGTTCGGATGCCCCGGCCTTGGCGCCATGGGCGAGAGCGCTCGTTTCGGTGGTCATGATTTCACCAACCGTTCGATCGCCACGAAAGCCTCGTCGAGCTTGGCTCGCCCACCATCGGCGTCGCTCGTCACGGCATCGGCCACGCAGTGGTCCAGGTGTTGTCGGAAGAGGGACAGAGCTACACGTTCCAGTCCCTTGTTGACTGCGCTCACCTGATCGAGCACCTCGATGCAATACCGGTCGTCCTCGATCATTCGCGCGATGCCGCGCACCTGACCCTCGAGCCGAGCCATCCGCTTGAGCAGCTGGTCCTTGTCACCTTCGTATCCGGCCATTTGTCCTCCTGATACCCCCTAGGGGTATACGACCATGACACCCCCGGGGGGTATAAGTCAACCTTCAGGATGGCTCGACGGGCAAAGACGATGCGAGTGCTGCAAGACAGCGATCTCGGAGCCCGGCGTGACCTCGACCGACAGGAACTTGCTGTCATCGCCGACGTGCAGTCCGGCCGAATCGACCTCGTCGGTCAGCAGGCCCCGCGCCACGACGAACCGAGCCAGGGCGAGAGAGACGAGAACCCGCCTTCAGGTTCTCATCGACGGGCGCTCGCGAGCGGCCCCACGGTCGACCTGAGTACCTCGGCGTCAGCATCGTTGTGGCTGGTGGTCGTTCGGCGAGATGCGCGGCGTCGTCCAGCACGAACGCCATTCGCAATGACAACGACCTCGGCAAGCTCGTGGGTTAAGACGACAGCAGCGAGGCCGAGAACCCCAGTAGCGGCGAGGGGAACGAGAACAAGCAGGATGGCGGCCGAGAGCGCCAGGTTCTGTCGCATGATGCGACCAGCTCGGCGCGCGTGCAGCAGCACGTCCGGCAGATGCACCAGCTCCTCACCCATTAGAGCGACATCGGCTGCCTCGATCGCAACGTCACTGCCAATGGCGCCCATGGCGATGCCGACGTCAGCGGTCGCCAGCGCGGGTGCATCGTTGATGCCGTCACCCACCATGGCGACTGGACCTTGCTTCCGGAGGCTCTCGACGATCCTGAGCTTGTCCTCCGGCAGGAGTTCGGCGTGAACCGAGCTGATGCCGGCTTGGGCGCCCAACGCAACTGCGGTTCGACGGTTGTCGCCGGTGAGCATGGCCACCTCGCGAATGCCAAGCCGATGCAGTGATCGCACAACACCGGCTGCCTCCGGACGGAGTTCGTCGCGCACTGCAACGAGACCCAGCAATCGGCCGTCGAGCTCGACGAGCACCACGGTTGCCCCTGCGGACTGCGCTCGCTCGACTTGATCAGAAAGCGCGCCGGCAGGGATGAACCCGGGTTTGCCGAGACGAGCTGGCAGTCCGTCGATGTGACCCTCCAATCCGTTCCCGATCACGGCGGCAACGTCGTCCGCACTGGATACGTTCTCGGGACCAGCGCGCAGGATCGCAGCCGCAAGCGGATGCTCGCTGTGCACTTCGAGCTGCGCTGCAACTCGGACAACGTCGGACTCGGTCGAGCCGCGGACAGCGACCACCCCGATGACCTCGGGACGGTTTCGCGTCAGCGTGCCGGTCTTATCGAGTGCAACCAGCCGGACCCGGCTCAGCGCTTCCAGGGCGGCACCACCTTTGATCAACGCACCCATGCGGGCCGCAGCCCCGACCGCCGCCACGACTGTCACGGGTACCGAGATCGCGAAAGCACACGGAGCCGCGGCAACGAGCACCACGAGCGATCGTTGTAGCCAAACGTCGGGGTCACCGAGGATCGAGCCGACCACGGCGATCAGCGAGGCAACGATGAGAATCCCAGGGACCAGCGGCCGAGCGACGCGCTCTGCAAGCCGCTGGCTGACGCCTTTCCGCTCCTGAGCCTCCTCGACGATGTGGACGATTCGGGCCAGTGAACTGTCCGTCGTACGGGCGGTTACCTCGATCTCGAGAACGCCGGTGCCGTTCATCGCCGCCGCTGCGACTTCTGAGCCGGGGCCGATCTCCACCGGCACCGACTCCCCGGTAAGCGCCGACAAATCGACGGCGGAGTTCCCCTTGCGGACGATGCCATCGGTGGCGACACGATGGCCAGGCCCGACGATCATCACGTCACCGATCTGGAGAGCCGCTGGCTCGACCTCGTCGGTGAGGAGTCCGCGTTTCAGAGTGACTCTTGGAGGAACCAGGGAGAGAAGGGCCCGAAGGCCACGCCGAGTGCGCGCCACTGCCCAACCCTCCAACGCTTCGGAGATCGAGAAGAGGAACGCGAGGGACGCTGCTTCGCCATACTCACCGAGCGCCACTGCGCCGACTGCAGCGATGGTCATCAGGGTGCCGACACCGAGGCGACCTTTTCGGAGGTTGGCCAGGGATCCCGGAACGAACGTCCAGCCGCCGACGAGCAGGCCGACAGCGAAGAAACCAGTGGCGAACGCATCCTCGCTGCACAGGCCGACGAGGAGGAACCCGCCGGACACGACGGCCAGTCGCACCTCGAGAATGCGCCAGAACGCTACGGGTTGCTGGTCCTCCCCGGCGGATGACGGTACGTGCGTTTCGCCAGGTCCACAGCAGGCGTCACCCACCGCAGCACTCGCCGTCCATCAGCGGGCTCGCGCACAACTCGATGGCGGTGCCGTTGGCAGCGAGCAGCCGTTCGGCCGCCCGGAGCAGGTCGATCACCTCCGGACCGGACAATCGGTAGAAGACCTGCCGCCGGTCGCCAGGACGATCTGCGACGAGCCCACACTCCTTCAGGCAGGCCAAGTGACCCGAGACGTTCGACTGCGGTCTACCCAGGATCTCGACCAGGTCGGCGACCCGGCGCTCCCCGTCGAGAAGGGCCATCAGGACCGCAACTCGAGTCGAATCGGCGAAGCCCCGGAACATCCGGCTAGCGACCCGGGCGGGATCGGATTCGATCAGCGTCATCAGCCAATGTTATCGTAATTGACCGATGCTGTCGAGGTCCCCGCTTCTCGTGAGCATTCATCACAGACGAGAACATCGGCGAATGCCGTCGACACAGATCGGATCGCACGTGGTCGCACTGAAACGACCGTCGTCAGGAGGGAACGTGAGCAGGCGCACCTCACTCACCGATGCCGATGGCGTCGCCGCATACTTCGGTCGCCACGATCGCGAGTCGGCGGCGATCGGCGCCGGTACCAACCGCTCGTCCCGACCTCCGCATCGCCGAGCTACAGGAAGGATGAGTCATCCACTCAAGGTCGCTGTCGCTGCACTGACGTCGCTTCTGGCCATCGCGACATCAGCGTGTACGTCTCCATCGCGCGTCGTGATCGATGATGTCAGCATCCCCGCTGCCCTCGAATCGTCCGCCAGCGTGTACCTGAGCATCGAGAACCGGGGCGGCACCGACGACTTCCTCGTGGGCGTCGACTCCGAGGAGGTCGAAGCGGCCCTGCACCGAACCACGATCGTCGATGGCGGACGCGCCTCGATGGAGCGCGTCGCCGACCTCCAGATCCCGGCAGGCGAGACAGTCCTCCTCGAACCCGGATCGCTCCATCTCATGATCACGAGCGACACGCCACTCAAGCGCGGCCAGACGATCCCACTGACTCTGACGTTTCGCGAGTCGGGGAAGGTCACGACGACGGCGGTGGTCGAGTAGTGCAGATTGTTCAGGGGTCGAACCAACGCTTCTCCCGGCGGGCGCAGGCGCCAGCCGCTCCCACCGAGGATCGGTAGTGCCGTGAATGCTCCCCTCGCGCTCGCGTTCACCGCAGGGATCTTCGCCGTTCTCAATCCGTGTGGATTCGCGATGCTGCCGGCCTACTTGTCAACGTTCCTGGTCGGCGACATGGAAGAAACGGCTCCATCGGCGAATCCACGCTGGAGTCTTCATCGAGCAGTCGTTGTCTCGCTCGCCGTGACCGCTGGGTTTACCGGGCTCTTTGCCTTCGTCGGCCTCGTCGTTCGGCTCCTTGCAACGGGAATCGTGATCTCCGTTGGACCGTGGGTCTCGATGGTGATCGGCGGCGTCCTGGTCATCGTCGGCATCGCGTCGACCGTGGGTTGGGAGCCCCCGTCCCTCTTCCCGCGCCTCAACCGAGGAGGGCAATCGGCTCGGCCGAGGTCAATGATCTTGTACGGGGTGTCGTACGCCACCGTGTCCCTCAGCTGCACCCTTCCAACTTTCCTCGTTTACGTCGCTGGCACGATGTCTGCACGAAGCGTGGTCGACGGTCTTGCCGTCTTTGTGGCGTACTCCGCCGGGTTCGCAAGCCTGCTCACCGCACTCTCGATCGGTCTGGCGCTCGCGCGTCAATCGATCGTCTCCCGGCTTCGAAAGGTGCTGCCTTTCGTGCAGCGAGCCTGTGGGCTTCTCCTCCTGCTCGCAGGCCTTTATGTCGCGTACTACGGGTGGTACGAGATCGATCGTCTCGGCAAGCCGGACCGCGTTGTCGACTGGGTGACCGGCGTGTCGTTCGACGTGCAGCGCGCCGCATCCGGACTCGGCCTGACACGTCGCGGATGGATTCTCGCGACGCCTGTTGCCCTCGTCGCGATCTGGGCCCTCCGAGGTCGCTCGAGATCAGCGCCGGAACTGGAGCAACCGACCGGCGCTGGCGTTGGCGATGAAACAGCCGTGACGAGCACAGCAGACGGGGCACGCAACTGAGATGACGGGGTACGTCGGTGGTAGACCGAGGACCGCGCCGCCCCGGCCGGTGTCCCCTGACGAGTGAGCAGGGGCGTCGAACAGCCAGTTGCCCCTCGGTCAGTGCGCGTGGCCGTGAGCGCGGTGGGATCGACCGCCCATCTCCGGTTCGACGTGGACCGTGACTGCGTCGAGGTGAGCGATTGCTCGTTGCAAGCCGGCCTCGACGTCGTGAGCGAGATCGTGCGCGTAGTCCACGGAGAGCGTCGGATCGACCGAGATCGACATCTCGCCTCGGAGGCGGTGACCTTCCCAACGAACTTGCACTGATCCGACCGACGAGACCTCGTCGATCGCAAGCGCCGCACGCTCCATCCGATCGGGGATCGCCGGGTCGACACCGTTGAGGAGGCGTCGGGCTACCTCGACAATGGCGACTCGCAGCACGGCGAGGATGGCGACAGAGATGACCAGCCCGGCGATCGCGTCTGCGTGCACGAAGCCTGCCCAGGTTCCGAGGGCGCCCGCCACGACGGCGAGCGAGGTGAAGCCGTCGGTGCGGGCATGGTACCCATCGGCAACCAATGCAGCCGACCCGATCGCCTTACCCTCGCGGATCCGGTAGAGCGCCACGAGTTCGTTGCCGATGAAGCCAACCACGCCGGCGACCAGGAGCCAGGAGAGGTTCGCTATCGGGCGCGGGTTCACCAACCGGTCGATCGCCTCATACGCAGCGATGATCGCCGAGAGTGTGATCATCGCAACGACGAACAATCCGGCCAGGTCCTCGGCGCGGCCGTAGCCGTACGTATAGCGCTTTGTTGGCTGGCGGCGCGCCAACCGAAAGGCGATGAACAGCGGGACAGCGGTCAGAGCGTCGCTGAAGTTGTGGATCGTGTCAGCCAGCAGCGCTACGGATCCGGTCGCAACGATGACGCCGGCCTGCAGCACCGTCGTCAACATCAGCGCGGCGAACGAGATCTTCACGGCGCGGATGCCACGCTCGTTCGACTCGAGTGCCGTGTCGATCGAGTCGGCGGCGTCGTGGGAGTGAGGTGCGAAGATCGCGCTCAGCACGCCACGAAGTCCAGTGGCATGTCCATGCTCGTGCTCATGGTCGGCGTGGGCCTCGCCGCCGTCGTGAACGTGCGTTCCCATCAGTGGGCCTCCCGGAGATGACTCGCGGTCGCCTCGACAAGCACGCGCACGTGCTCATCGACCAACGAGTAGTAGATGCGATTGCCGTCACGCCTCGGGCGCACGATGTTGCGAGCCTTCAACAGGCGCAGCGCATGCGATACGGCGGTGTCGGTGACGTCGACCTTCGACGCAAGATCGCCCACGCACAGTTCTACGCCGTCCATGAGCTCGAGGAGCAAGGCGAGGCGAGTCGGATCACCGAGGAATCCGAAGATCTCTGCCATCTGCCGGATGTGGTCACGGTCTGATTCGTCGACGTCGTGCCGATGCTCGTAGGCCAGCGTCCTATCCATACGCGCAAGATATATGAATACCTATTCAGGTACAACCCTTCGAGGGCTGGCTGCAACTCCCGGTCGAGCACGGGTCATCTCGCACAGGGCTTGGTCCCCGAGCGTAGGTTTCCGCCATGCAGAACCCCGACTGGACATCGCCCACGACGCGCTTCCGACCCATCCTCCTCGTCGCCGGGACGTCGGCCATCGTTCTCACGTTGGAAGTGATCGCGGGGCGAATGATGGCACCCTATGTCGGGGTCTCACAGGAGACCTTCACCGGCGTCATCGGAACGATCCTCGCCGGCATCGCTGCTGGAGCCTCGATCGGCGGCCGCCTCGCCGACAGCCGCGATCCACGCACACTCATCGGCCCCGCGCTTGCGCTTGGGGGCCTGCTCTCCTGGCTGACCCTGCCCATCGTCCGGGTGCTCGGGCCAGCGGTCGGCACCAGCCCCTTCGGCATCGTCATCCTCGCCGCAGGAGGGTTCCTCCCTCCAGCACTGGTCCTGAGTTCGGTCGCCCCAATGGTCTCCAAACTCGAGCTGAGCTCGCTCGACGAATCCGGATCTGTTGTCGGACGGATCTCAGCAGCTGGCACCGTCGGAGCGCTCGTGGGAACCTTCGTCACCGGCTACGTGCTCGTCGCAACGATGTCGACCCAGTGGATCGTGATCCTCATCGGAGCGATCGCAATCCTCACCGGAGTCGCGTTGATTGCACGCGGCGGAACCCGACCGGTCTCGAACGGCGCCGCCGTCGCTCTCCTCGTCGTTCCTGCCTTCGGCGCAGCGACCGCTCGACCTCCATGCGATCGCGAATCGGCGTACTTTTGCATCCGTGTCGAGCGTGACGCCGAGCGAACCTCGGGACGCAGTCTCATCCTCGACCGCACGCGACACGCCTACGTCGATCTCGATGATCCCAAACACCTCGAACTGCGGTACACCCGCCTCATCGCCGACGTCATCAACGCGACTGGATCCGGGCGACTCGACAGCCTGCACCTCGGCGGTGGCGGGTTCACACTCCCGGCCTACCTCGCCGCCACACGCCCAGGCTCGTCGAACGTCGTCCTCGAGATCGACCCCGAGCTCGTCGACGTGGCGCGTGATGACCTCGGCCTCGATCCGGGTGTGGCGACGGTCCGAGTCGGAGACGCGAGGACCGCATTCTCCGACATCGGGGGTGATGGGTACGACATCGTCGTCGGCGACGCGTTCGCCAGCACCTCCGTGCCGTGGCACCTGACCACTGTCGAGACGATGGATGAGATCGCCCGCGTTCTACGGCCCGGAGGCCTGTACGTCATGAACGTCATCGACGGCGGCGCCAATCGCTACGCCCGCGCACAACTCTCGACGCTTGCCGCCCGCTTCGACCACGTCGCCGCCATCCAGCCCACCGGCGGCGTACCGACCGACCAAAGGGTCAACCAGATCCTGATCGCGTCCGACCGCCCCATCGCCACGCCAGCCATCCGACCGGGCGACGGAGTGTTCGTGCCCGAAGACGAGATCGGCGACCTGATCAACGGCGCCCCACCGCTGACGGACGACTTCGCACCAGTGGACCAGCTGCTGCTCAGGTAGTGCTGAGGCTCGTTCCCTCGATCGCGTCGACGGCGGAGTGCGTACGGTCTACGGCAGCGTGGACGAACCCGCTCTCACCATGATGAACGCACTCACTGGTGTCGCAGGGAGGAGTCGGAGCCTTCGGGATCACGTCCTCTGCGGGTTCGGCATGCGGTACCCCCAGGCGGGGCACCCGTGTGCCCTCGGAGCGACTGCGCTGTGGAGCCCTGGAGGGAACGGGTGGCGGGACCTCGTACTCCTCCACTCCCAAGGCCGCTGCTGGCGACGCCACAGCCACATCCTCGTCGGCGCCGGTCGCGTCTCCAATCGACAACTCGGGCTGCGTCGGGTCGGGCGTCGCTTCGGTCTGTATCGGCGGGAGGGCATCCGTGTCGTCCATCGGACCTGACCACGGACCGACCGTCGTGGTCGTTGTGGAGGTCAACGGCCCCGAAGAATCGCACTCGACGATCGTGTGCAGCCCACCGGTCGCGGACGGCACGAACGACTCCTGCAAACAGAAGTCCGTCTGAGCGCTCGCCGTCGTCGCCGGAATGGTCAGCGGTCCGACGACCGCTGCGAGCGCGGTGACCGTCACGACCGCCGCCACCTGACTTCGCTTCATCAGCTCACTCTCCTCGATTCGCTACCCCAGGCTCGCGGCCGAACCGTCGCAATCTGTGGGATGTTCATCGGCGTGCGCACACCGGGCACGTGATAGCTCCGGTGCGTCCTTTCAGGTGACACGTTCTCGTCAGGGGCGGCCGATCTGACGCACCGCTCGCCAGAGACCCCAATCGGCAGCGCCGGGCCGCTCGCACCTCGGTGCGGAACTCACTGCCGTCCGATGTTATCGTCATCAGCCGATGATGGACCGGAACGCTCGAACTCACATGTCACCGCTTCGCCGATGGGTGGGCGTGCTCGTCCCGGGCGCGATCCTGGTCTCGGGCGGCTGCTATTCCAACCCGGACCCGACCGAATGGAATGCCCAGGCGCATCGCAACTTCGTCGCCGCGTGCTCGTCAGCGACTGCGGCGAGCGATGGCACAACGTCGACCTCGCTGATCGCGTCGAAGTCCGCATGCGAGTGCATCTACGAGCTGATCAAGGCACCAGATCCAGGAGAGAAGGGCAAGTACGCCATCGCCTGGTCCGATCTCAAGGACTATGAGTCCAAGCAAGCTGGTGCGTCTGCAGGAACAGCACCACCGACACCGCCACAGAACCTCAACAAGGCGATCGAGGAGTGCGCACCCGTCGGGCCAGGTCTGTGACCGCCGTCAGATTTGCCCGCAGGGGTATCTCGCCACGACGAGCCCTTACCGCTTCGGCTGCGACTTGCGTGTTCGCGGGCCTCACTGCTCCCAGTGCTGGAGCGCATGCTGACGTCGACCTGATCGCCATTCCTGCGGGAAGCCAAGCGGTTGTAACGCTCCGCCCCACCCACGGTTGCGACGACTCTCCCACGATCGACGTCCGGATTCGGATCGACGTCCCTGGCGCAACGGCGGTCGATGTCAGCGGTTGGACGGCGATGGTGTCGGCAGACGAAGAGGGTCGACCCATCGCTGAATGGTCCGGCGGTTCCCTGCCGTCCGATCAAGACGGCGCGTTTCCCGTGCGATTTTACGGTGCCCGAGGCGCCCGGAACCCTTCTGCGGTTTCCGGCCGTCCAGCGATGCCTCAACGGCGACAAGCTGAACTGGACGGCCGACAGCATAGAGAGCCCGTATCCGGCGCCGCGAGTGCTGATCCTTCCCGCCGGCTATGAACCGGCGAAGACGATCAACGAAGTCCCGCTTGATGCTCCCGGTCGGACCCAGCTGACGGATCTCTCCGACACCGACAATCCCACTCTCGCGACTACCACGACAGTCTCAGCTCCGACGACGACCGTTCAGGTCGTCACCACTACTCGAGCCACCACCACCGCTGCGACCCCGAGCACACAAGCGACCCGACCGGCCGACCACGCCAACGAACCAGATGACGGCAATGGGCCATGGGTCGCTGCCCTCGCAGGCGTCGTCGTCGCCGCCGAAGCTGCGATCATCTTCGGCAAACGCCGGCGCCGAAAGGCAGCGTCCCGCGACGCCTGATGTGGCGCCGACTCGTCCTCGCTAGTTGGTCCCGATGATGAGGCCGGCCACCGCAGCGAGGTTGAAGCCGGCGTGGCATGCGACTGCGAGACCCAGTCGACGCGATCGAGCGGCCAGGACGGCGAATGACAGCCCTGCCACCAAGAGGCCTGGGAACTGCACGACCTGGAAATGAGACGCAGCGAACAGGAGGCTGCTGATGACAACGCCAGCGGGTGCACCGAAACGCTGGCCGACCGATTGCAGAAGTAGACCGCGGAAGAAGATCTCTTCGGCGATCGGCGCGCCGATCCCGACGATTGCAATCACTCCCATCCACCACAGGCCGCTGGCGTCCTCGGTCAACAGGCGCGCGGCCTCATCAACATCGAGGGGGCCTGTCCACCGCTCCAGCGCCCAATAGGCCGCAGGCACCACGCCGACCTGAAGCACGACGCCGAGCGGGAGCCCCACGACAGCATCGACCAGCGGACGGCTCGTGAACGAGAACTCGCGCTCAAGGGAAGTACCCGCTCGTTTCAGAACGACAAGTGGCACGCCCACGAAGCCGACCCAAAGGCCAATCGATCCAGCGAGACTCGCGGCAGTTCCTGGACCCGCCACGGCGAGGACGATCGACACGATGAGCGCCGCGGCGACGTTGCCCACGACGAAGCCGAGCGGAACCGCAAGCAGGGGCAGGTCGACGCGATCCACAGGATCGGGCTCGGACCCGATCACCCAAGCCTCCCTGGGCCACTGGAGGGGTGCCCGTCGTTCCCCCACAGTCGGGCATCCAACGGAGAGTTAACATCGGCTACGAGCGATAACATCGCCGCGATGTTGGCACGTTCCCTCCGAGCCCACCATGCGTGAGCTGTTCGGATCCATTCCCGACCACGACGCGTTCGGTGTCGAGGTACCCGCACCCTGGCGAATTCGCCGAATCCAGGGGGCCCTACTGGCAGGACTCTTCCTGGCGGCAGGCTTCCTGGGTTCGATTGAGAACACCTCGCCCGTGGGTCGCGCCGCGTTCTGGTCGGCCATCATCGTTGGTGGATCGACCTTCGTCCCGGGGACGCTTCGCGGACTCCTCCGAGGGCAACTCGGTGTCGGGACGCTCATGACCGCTGCGGCGGTTGGCGCGATCCTTCTCGGCGAGGTGGCTGAGGCGGCCACGCTCACCTTTCTCTTCTCCATCTCGGAGGCGTTGGAGGACTATGCGATCAGTCGAATGCGAACGCGACTCCGGACATTGGTTGGGCTATCCCCCGCCTCGGTCAGGGTTCGACGCGACGGGTCCGAGGTCACCATCGCCGCGACGGAGCTGCGGGCGCCGGACATCATGCTCGTCGGACCTGGCGATCGATTCGCAACCGACGGAATCGTCCGAGACGGCACGTCGAACGTCGACTTCTCCGTCATCACCGGTGAGTCCGTTGCCGTCCAGGTGTCGCCTGGCCGCCAAGTGCTCGCTGCCGCCGTGAACGGCGGAAGCATGCTCGAGGTAGAGGTGACCGCGCCACCGGCCGAAAGCTCCCTCGCCCGAGTCATCCGAATCGTCGAGTCAGCCCAGGACCGAAAGGGCGAGCGTGAACGCGTCGCCGAGCGGCTGGCTCGGCCTCTCGTTCCAGCCGTCTTGGCGGGTGCCCTGCTACTCGCTGTGGTTGGATCAATCCTGGGTGATCCGCAGGTGTGGATCGCGCGGGCTCTCGTGGTGCTCGTCGCCGCCGCACCGTGCGCCCTTGCCATCGCCGTGCCGGTCACCGTCGTCGCTGCCGTCGGGGCCTCGGCGCGCTTTGGCGCCATCATCAAGGGTGGAGCAGCATTGGAGGCCTTGGCGGACGTGCGCATCTTGGCGGTCGGCAAGACGGGCACGCTCACGCGAAATCAGCCGCGCATCACCGAAGTCATTGTCGCGGACGGATCTTCGCAGCAGGAAGTACTCGGGATTGCCGCAGCGCTGGAGGCTCGAAGTGATCACTCATTCGCCGCCACCGTCATCGCAGCCGGCCCGCGAGAAACCTATCGGGCAACGGCCCTTCGTGCCGTACCCGGCAGCGGTGTCCTTGGCATCGTCGAAGGAGAGATGGCACGGCTGGGTAAACCGAGTTTCGTTGAAATCGGAGACTTGGGTCCGACAGTGCGTGACCTCGAGGCCGTCGGACGAACGGTCGTCGCCGTGGAGCGGTCCGACTACATTCTCGGCGCGATCGCGATCTGCGACGAGGTCAGGCCAGAAGCCGCCGACGCCATTCGGGCGCTCCCAGCTCTCGGCATCGACCGTGTCGTCATGCTGAGTGGCGACAACGAACGGGCGTCGCTCGCCGTCGGCCGAACTGTGGGCATCGGTGAGGTGTATGGCGATCTCGAGCCCGGCGACAAGGCTCGTCTCGTCAAAGCGCTCCAGCTATATGGCCCGACCGGGATGGTCGGCGATGGGGTCAGCGATGGATTCGCCCTCGCCGGTGCCGATGTCGGAATCGCGTTCGGGGCACGGGGGAACGCCGTGGCCATCGACACCGCGGATGTCGCCTTGATGGGCGAGGACATCGGCATCCTTCCGGCCGTCATCGATCACGCCCAGCGAGCAAGCGCGATCATGAGACAGAGCCTTGCGCTCTCGAGCGCGACCCTCCTCGCTCTCGTGCCCTTGGCAGCGTTCGGCGTGATGGGTTTGGCAGCGGTGGTCGTCGCGCACGAGCTCGCCGAACTGCTGGTCATCGCCAACGGCCTCCGAGCCGGCCGTCGGTCGCGGTGGGCGAAGTTCCGTACCCCCGACCCGGACAACGTGCGACATCTTTTCCCCACCACTGCGTCGTGACCCCGACGGCACCGCGAGTAATGCCGATGTTATCGTCATCAACCGATGCTCTCGCGATCCGATGCGCCACCCATCGCAACCGACTGCGGCTGCATGTCAGCTGCCGTCGCGACCCGGCATCAACGGGTGCTCGCAGCGATCGATTGCAGCGCCGTTCGCGTGGAGCAATTGCTCCGCTACACGAAGCAGTTCCGCAACCTCAGGTACGGCCAGCCGGTAGAACACCTGGCGTCGCTCAGCGGGACGGTCAATGACGAGGCCGCACTCGCGCAGGCAAGCCAAATGGCCGGACACGTTGGATTGCGATCCGCCGACGATCTCGACCAGGTCAGCCACGCGGCGCTCGCCGTCGAGCAGCTCGCGCAAGATCGCGATTCGGGTTGGCTCAGCGAACCCGCGAAACATCCTGGAGGTCAGTTCCGCCGGGGTCGTCGTTGTTCGCGTCATGCCGATCAGGGTACCGCGGCCTCCAGCGGCTTTCGTCCGGATCACGTTCGGTGAAGCGACGGGTAGCCGGCGCCTCGGTCGCCGTGGGGGTCGTAGCAGCAGCGCTCATCGCGCTCTTCGTGAGCGCTGACCCAAAGACTGACCCCCTCGCCTTGGACACGAACCAGCTCGAAGGTCGTTCGGCCCCACCGATCGACACGGTGGACAACGAGGGCCGCATGTTCCGGCTGAACGACTATCGAGGGCGATGGGTACTTCTGAACTTCTTCGCGACATGGTGCACTCCGTGCATCGTCGAGCACCCCGAGCTCGTGGCATTCAGCGAAGCCCACAAGGCCGACGGTGACGCTTCGGTTGTCAGCGTCGCGTTCAACGATCCACCCGAATCGGTTCGTGAATTCTTCGAGACCAGGGGTGGGGAGTGGGCGGTGCTCCCGGATGACGGAAACATCTCGATCAGCTACGGCGTGGTCGGCCTACCCGAGTCCTACCTCATCGGTCCAGATGGCGTGGTCGTTCGCAAGTTCGTCGGCGGTGTAACTCAGGCGGAGGTCGAGGCCGAGATGGCTCGACGGTGATCAATCGCCGCGGTCGTCGAGCACGGGTGGCCTCGCCTCCCCGCTCGCCCGACCAGATGACCACGAGCAAGCGACTACTCGTTGTCTCACTCGGCGCGGCCGTCGCGTTCGCAACGATCGTTTCCGCTCTCTGGTTCCTCTCCGCGGACGAGGACAACCGCCGCGCCGACCTGGTCGAGATCGGGGTCGAAACGTTCCGGCTCTCGCCGTCGGTTCATGTCGACGGCGAGGTGGCGTATGCCGAGTCGCCTCCGGTCGGCGGCAATCACAGCGCGATGTGGCTGAACTGCGGGTACTACTCCAACCCTGTCGTCGACGAAATGGCGGTTCACTCCCTGGAACACGGCGCGGCCTGGATCACTTACCGGCCTGGGCTCTCTGCCCGCGAGCTGAGCGAGCTCAAAGAGTTGGCTCGTGAGGAATACACCCTCGTAAGTCCATACGACGGGCTCGACTCGGCAATCGTCGTCGCGACCTGGGGAAAGCAGCTGCAAGTCGACTTCGCTGACGACCCGGCTCTTCGGCAGTTTCTCGACCTCGAGCGCCAGGGTCCGGACACGCCAGAACCTGGGGCGCCATGCACGAACGGTGTCGGTAGGCCGTAGTGCGGCGAAGTTGGCAGTCGGCATGCACGGTCGCGGTGCTCGCGGTCGCAGTCCCCGTGGCGATCTGGGCGGTACCTCGCGACCGCTCCGCGCTGGCGGACGACTTGATCCAAGCAGTTTCGCTCGCAAGCCGAGCTACGCGCCATGACCGAGCTGCTTCGGTTGCAGTCGTCCTCGCCCCGCCTGAACGATCCCCTACCACTACGGAGTATCCATGAACCGAATCGCCCATGGCGTGTTGGCCGCAGCCGCCCTGACATTGGCCACGTCGCCCACCGCCGCGGCTCAAGTCGAGGAACCAGTGGAGATCTCGGTCCAGTCCGCCGAACAGGGAGTCGACCTCTCTGTCACCTACCGAGTTCGCGTCGCCGGACAGGACAGCCGACGACCGGCCAACGGCGCATCGGTAACGGTCTCAGCCGTAGGACCGGACGGCGGCGGCGCCGAGCCAGTCAAACTCGACGCGAGGGACACCGACGGCGGATACGTCGGACTGCAGCACTACCCGACTCCAGGTCGGTGGTCAGTCCGAGTAGTCGTCGACTCGCCATCCGGTGCGCTCGAGTTCACCCAGGAGGTTGGCAACCCTCCCGCAACGACGACGACCATCTCGGTCCCGACGACGACCATGCCGCCAGTGTCGACGACTGTCCCGCTCTCGGTCGCAGCCGAGGAGGAGCAACCCGGCGAAGAGATCACGGCCGGATCGCTGGTGTTCCTGATCGCGATGCTCGTAGTGATTGCCGGGTTTGTTGTCGTCCTCCGCCGAGGTCGACGGAATCAACTGGCCAACACGACAGTGGAAGAGGAGTAGGAGCTCAGGGCGGATTGGGCCCTGTCAGTTCTTGCCGCGTCGTCGACGTTTCGGACGCGAGAAGCGCTCGAAGTTCGATCCGACGTCCCGAAGCACCACCATCATGAGTCCGGCGGTGAAGACGGCCACGGCGATCATGACGATCTTGAAGAACATGCGGGTCCTAACTGGTTAGAGGTGCGGTCGCACCGCGGGGTTTCGGCGCGCCGCTCAGTCGCGCTGCTGGACGCCCTTGCCGCCCGAGAACTTTCCGTAGGCGAGAAGACGGAGCGCGTTGCCAACGACGACCAGGGTCGAGCCTTCGTGGAAGACGACCGCCGGACCGATTCCGACGAATCCAACGATCGTCGCCGGAATCAGGAAGGCGACCATGCCGAGGCTGAGGTACAGGTTCTGTCGGATGATGCTGCTGGCGCTCCGACTGAGCCCGATGATGACCGGCAACTTGGACAGATCGTCGCCCATGAGCGCGATGTCGGCGGTTTCCAATGCCACGTCAGAGCCAGCGGCTCCCATGGCGATTCCGACTGTGGCGTGCGCGAGCGCCGGTGCGTCGTTGACACCGTCGCCGACCATGGCGACCTTTCCTTCCTCGGTACGCAGTCGCTCGATCGCCGTCACCTTGTCCTGCGGCATGAGATCGCCCCACGCATCAGTGAGACCGACCTCCTTCGCTATCGACGCGGCCACGAGTTGATGGTCACCGGACAGCATGATTACTCGACGGATGCCAACGTCCTGCAGTGCGGCAACCGCACTTCGAGCATCCGCTCGCGGCGTGTCCATTAGCCCGATGATTCCGAGGAATCGGTCAGCACGTTTGACGATCATGATTGTTCGACCTTGTGCCTGCAGCACGTCGGCAGAGGCCCGGATCCCGTCGTCGAGTCCACCGTTCTCCTCAAACAACGCGACGTTTCCGATCAGCACCTCATCGCCCTCGACGTCGGCTTTGACGCCTCGGCCGATGATCGCTGTGACGCCAGTTGCTTTCGGGCGCGCAGCCGTCTCGAGCCGCGTCGTTCCGTCCCGGACGACGGCAGCGGCGAGGGGGTGATCGCTGCGGGCCTCGACGGCAACGCTTACCGTGAGAAGCTCGGCCTCGGTGGCGCCAGCGGCCGGGCGAACGTCTGTCAGACGGGGTCGACCTTCAGTAAGGGTTCCCGTCTTGTCGAACGCAATCGCTCGGAGCGTGCCGAGGTTCTCCAACGGCCCGCCACCTTTCACGAGCACACCGAACTGCCCAGCACGGGCAACCGCTGCGAGCACTGCACTCGGCGTCGCGATAGCCAGGGCACACGGGCTGGCGGCGACCAAGACAGCCATCGCCCGATAGAAGGACTCGGACCAACTCGAACCGAAGAGAGGTCCGACCAGCATCACGACGATGACCAAGCCGACGACGGCTGGGACGAAGACTCGCTCGAACCGGTCAGTGAATCGCTGCGTCGGCGAGGCCTGGGTCTCCGCTTCACGGACCATCTTTGCCAGCTTCGAGAGCGACGAGTCGGCGGCAAGACGAGTGACCTGGAGATCAAGTTGGCCGGCGCCGTTGATTGTGCCGGAAAACAGTCGCGACGCTGCCGAGACCGCGTCGGGTCGTTCGGCTGCGGCCGCTGCGTCCTCGACCGGGGTCTTGTCGACGGGAATGCTCTCCCCGGTCAGCGGAGCCTGGTTGACACTGCTCGTTCCGGCGATCACGAAGCCATCGGCCGGGATGCGCTCGTTCGGCTTCACGATGACGATGTCGCCAACCTTCAGTTGCTCGACCGGCACTTCTCGTTCGCCGTCGTCGTATCGGACCAGAGCGGTGGGGGGAGCGAGCTCGGCGAGCGCTTCGATTGCGCGACGAGCCCGTCCCATGGCGAAGCCCTCAAGGGCATGCCCGACGCTGAACAGGGCGAGGAGCAGTGCGCCCTCCTCGAACTTGCCGAGCGCAGCGGCGCCGGCGGCCGCGACCAGCATGAGGAAGTCGATCTCAAAGCGCTTGTTGCGGATGCTGTCGAGCGCTTCGCGGAGCGTGAAGTAGCCGCCGAAGAACCCGGCCCCGATGAACGTCCCGATCGCGACCCGGTCGGCATCGCCACTGAACGCCGCGTCGATGACGAAGCCGGCGATCCACAGGACCGCCGAGGTGATCGCGAAGACGAGTTCACTTCGTTCTCCGAACGGTCCCCCGTGATCGTGTTCACCCTCAGCGTGATCGTGCTCGTCAGAACTTGCCGGGGTCGCGGCCTCCGCTGGGGCGCCACTGGTGCGAACACCGACCCGCAGCTCTCTCAGGACCGCTCTGAGTTTCGACTCGTCGGTGAGCTCGCGATCGAACTCGATGCGGATCAGTCCCGGTATGACCTCGGCCTCGATGACTCCACGCTGCCGGCGAATCGACTCGGCGACGCTTCGCGCCTTCCGAACGTGGCCAACGCCATCCAGTCCCCACAGCACGTGGCCGAACTGGTCAGTCAGGGTCGAGCCCGCAGCCTCCGCGAGCTGTCGAACCCGGTGAACACTGACAGTCTGCTGGTCATAGTGCATGCAGAGCCGGGCGGGACCTCCAGACTCGGTCTCGATGATGTGCACCTCCTCGAGACCCGGTGCACCGTCGAGCGTCTCCAGCAGTCGGGTCACGCATCGGTCGCGTGCATCGAGGGTGTCCGGAAGGAGTACGGGGAGGTCGAGTACCAGCTTCTCTGTCATGTCGACCGCCCGTGGAGCACGTGCTCGACACTGACGTCGAGCAGCAGTCGAACGTGCGCGTCATCCAAGCTGTAGAAGACCTGCCGCCCTGACCGCCGGTTGCGAACAATGCCTGATGTCCGAAGCAGGCGTAGGGAGTGCGAGACCGTCGACTCCGCCATCTCGACGACCGCTGCGAGGTCGCAGACGCACAGCTCGCCGGCTTCGAGCAAGGCACGGAGTATCTGGATGCGACCGGGGTCGCCCAGCAGACGGAACAGGTCAGCGACCTGGGCGGACGACTCACGGTCGATCGCTCGCTCACGGGTGGCCTCCACGCGGTCGAGATCGACGATCCGGACCGAGCAGCTGTCCTCGTTCGCCGAGGTCGATACGGAGGTGTTGTCGGCTGACGTCTGCATATCTGAACGACTATACAGATGTACAGCAGTTGTGGCTACAAGCAGCTGCGCTCGTCCTCAGGCGTCGGCGTCGAGCAGCGCCTGAAGGTGTTCCGGAATGGGCATCGGCTGCGTGGCGGGAACCGTGGCGCGGCCGATGTTGCCGGGCGGGTACCTCCCGCTCGTCGATCCGGGACCGGCAACCAGCATTCGAAGCAGCTGCCCGCGTACTTCCGGCAAGTCACGAGTGCGAAGAGCGAACATCAGCATTGCGCCATGCACGTGCACGTGCGGGAGAGCCCAGGGCTGCGACAGCACGTGCGCGTCCTCGAGGAGCGACCACAAACGCTCAGGGTCGACCCCAGGGGTAGCCGATCGAACCGCTCGAACGTTCTGGCGAATCTGGGCAGCTACGGCCGGGGGGATCCGACGTCCCTGTCTCACGAGCCCGTCTCCATCATCGGGTTGTGACCGGCCAGTCGAACGTCTGCAACCTGGGCAGGTCCTTGACCCAGTCCTGGGCCCGCACGCCGAACGGATACAGGATGTGACAGAGATCGTCCGGCGTGTAGGCAAGGATCTGGCTGGGGTGCCCGACGACGTAGCTGCCGTCCGCGGCAGGGGGCTCCAGCACAATCGGAGGCAGCTGCAGACCTTCGAGGACATCATCGATGACCGTTGCGTCGGCCGTCAGCCCGACGAAGTCCTCGTTGCGCTTGTCGAGGTAGGTGCGCAGTACCTCCGGTGTATCCCGAGCAGTGTCGCAACCGACCATGATGACGGTGGTCTTCGCGGCAGGTCCCGGCACCTTCTCGAGCGCGTTGGAGATCACCGACAGATGCACGGGGCAGACGTCGGGGCAGGACGTGTAGCCGAACAGCATCAGGGTGAGTTTGCCGGCGGTGCGCTCGCTGACGTTGTATGCCTCACCCGACGTGTCGACGAAGTCAACCGTCGGACGGGCGAGCGGGTAGCCAAGCACGACTCCGGCGAATCCGAGGTTGTCATCCTCGGCCTCAGCGCTCTCGCCGTTGGAGCAGCCCGTGAGACCTGTCGCGCCAAGTGCCGTCAGACCTGCAGTCCATAGGAGATGGCGACGACTGATCGCTGAATCCGCTCGCACTACCGCTCCGTTCCGCTGAAGCACCCGATGCCTCCCGCGCTGAACCCAATGATATCGTCCACTGCCGATGATGCCGGCATCGGGCGGTCATCTACGGACTATGGAGGACCGCAGTGGGCAAGAACGTCAAGATCTCTCTAGCGCTGATCGCCGCCGCCGTCGTTGCGGTCGTAGTGGCAGCGACACCAGGCGGAGATGACGAGACCGTGGACACCAGCACCGACGCATCGTCTGAGGAGAACCGACTTGTTCGACAGAGCAGCCAGCGACTCTCCGTCGCGAAGGATGGCAAGGTCACCTTCGTGGAGTTCCTCGACTTCGAGTGCGAGGCATGCGGTGCCGCCTACCCGCTGATCGAGGAGATCCGCGCGAAGTACCAGGACCGCGTGACGTTCGTCGTCCGAAACTTCCCTCTGCACAACAGCTCGGAGGCAGCAGCCAGCGCGACAATCGCCGCGGCCGACCAAGGCAAGTTCGAGGAGATGTACTCGAAGCTCTTCGAGACCCAGGCAGAGTGGGGCGAGAAGGAGCAGCCGCAGACTGAGGTGTTCCTGGGCTTTGCCGAGGAGCTCGGGCTCGACATCGATCGCTACAAGAAGGTCATCGCGGACCCGGCCACAATCGAGCAGATCAAGCGCGATAAGGCGGACGGCATCGCCCTCGGTGTGACCGGCACGCCAACCTTCTTCCTCAACGGCGAGAAGATGGAAATCGAGAGCGGCGACGACATCGTCAAGCAGATCGATGCCGCCCTCGGCTCCTGAGACGACGAGGCCAACGGATCGTTTCCTCCGCTGGCTCTACCTCATTGGCGGGTCGATCGGATTCGTGGCGGCGTTCGTCCTGCTCGTCGAGAAGATCGAACTGCTGAAGGACCCGTCGTACGTCCCGAGCTGCAGCATCAATCCGGTCCTGAGCTGCGGCTCGATCATGAAGACCGAGCAGGCAGAACTGTTCGGCTTCCCCAACCCCGTCCTCGGTGTCGCCGGGTTCGCCGTTGTCATCACCGTCGGCGCCGCGATGATCGGCGGCGTCCAGTTTCACCGCTGGTTCTGGACTGGCCTCCAGCTCGGAGTGATCGCCGGGGCGGCCCTCGTGCACTGGCTGATCTTTCAGAGCCTGTACCGGATCGGAGCGCTCTGCCCGTATTGCATGGTCGTCTGGGTCGTCACCATTCCGATCTGTTGGTACACCACGCTCCGCACGCTCGCCCAGAGCACGGCCCACAAGGACGGACGACTCTTGGCGCTGACGCTCAAGGCGAGCGAGTACCACGGCACCGTCCTGACCGCTTGGTACCTCGTCGTCGGCGGACTGATCACCCAGCGGTTCTGGGAATACTGGACGACGCTCTGGTCATGAACGCTCGAATCGCCCTGTGCTCCACTCCACGTGCTCGGTGCAACGGATGACGCCACGATCAGAGGCGGCAGACGCCGCCGCACGAGATGCGCGGGACGTTCCACGCGAGTTCATCCCGCACCAGTGGTGGACCAGACTTGCCACGCTCCTCGCCGCTCTGATGGTCGGATCACTCCTTGCGGGGCTTCACTACACCGCCCGGCTGCGTCTCTCGGGTGGACACTCGATCCTCGCAACCACGGGGTTGGCGGTACTGGCCGGCGCGGCCTGTGGTTTCGCGAGCCTCGGCAAGTCCAACGAGTCACTCGGACTTGCCGGCTTGTCCATGGCTTCCGTCGGCGCCTCTGCCTTCTGGTTGCTTCTCGGTCCGAACAAGTTCGCGGGCCCCGTGATCTTCACTTTGGGACACGAGCGAGGCGTCCATCTCACAGATCCCCTCGCAGCAGTGCCCTTGGCACTTGCTGCGGTACTTGCTCGCTGCGCCTGGTTCGCGCGCCGGCAGTCGCCGAGACGGCGCACGACCGACGCCGGTCGAGGTCGGCGCAGCCGATGAGCGGTATCGGAGCGGTGCTCGGTTCGACCGGCATTCCGTTCGCTGCGGCGAGCCTCGGCGCCGGAGCAGCGTCGGTCCGCCCACCATCGAAGCCGATCCAGAGCGCGGTTCAGCATCTCGCCGCTGGCCTGGTGTTCGCGGCTGCCGCCGCCGAACTCGTCCCGGACCTCCTCGAGCATCACGAGAAGCTGGCGGTCGCGATCGGGTTCGGCGTCGGGATCGTCTTCATGTTGTTCGTGCGACGGGTCGGCGAGAGTTCCTCCGAGGGAAAGCGGGGACTGATCACGACCGTCGCTGTCGACGTATTCATCGACGGCTTGCTCATCGGCATCGGCCTGGCCGAAGGAGGCAAGACCGGCTTGTTGCTGGCCATCGCCCTGACCGGCGAGCTGGCTTTCCTCGGCCTTGCCGTCAGCGCTGCGCTCGGCGACAGCGGGGCCTCCCGTCAGTTCGTCGTCTCGACCACTGCCGCGCTGGCAGCGCTGATCGTTCCCGGCGGACTCGTCGGCTTCTACGCGCTCGGCGGCCTCACCGGCGGCCCACTCTCAGCCGTCGTCGCGTTCGCGACGGTCGCCCTCTTGTATCTCGTAACCGAGGAACTCCTGATCGAGGCACACGAAGCTCCCGAGACCTCGATCTCGACATCGCTCTTCTTCGTCGGCTTCCTGGCGTTGCTCCTTGTCCACATGGCAGCGTGATCGAGTCACCGGGCTCGACGTACACAGGTGCGCCTCCATCTCCCAGACGCTTCGGCCTGTAAGAGTGGCCGAGTGACGACGACGCCACGCGACCCGGCCGAGCTGGAGAAGCACATCCTGCGACTGGTGGGGCGCCGGTGGGTCGACTTCCTGAGCGATCTCTCGACCCTCGCCGCAGTCGCTATCGCGATCGGTGCCCTCCTGAATGCCGCCTCGCGCGATCTCGTGAGCTGGTGGCTGTCGATCTTGCTGATCGCAGTCGCAGCAGTCGGCGCCACGACGCGAGCGACCTACGAGGTGCTCCGCGAGCGAACTGAGTGGCTCCGAAGGCTGTACGCCGTTCCAGAGATCGCGGTGGAGCTCGCTCCCACGCTGACGGTTGGCCAGCCTGGCGAAGCCTGGCTCTCTCGCGTTGTTCGGGTAATGGTGACGAACGAGTCGAGCTGGACTCGCGACTTCGTGGCGACTGTCGTGGAGTTCAACGGTGTCGACGGCGGCCCTGAGGCGCCGTGGCCGATCGAATGGCGGCACGGCCAGGCCAGGACGCACCGTCTGTACCCAGGCGATCTCGAGATGATCAACGTCGTCGGGATCGTCACCGAGCAAGGCGTCAAGGACCGCCTCCAGGTGTTCGTCGCGCCGCCCAATCGACAGGCGCTTGCGTTTCTCCAGAAGGACGCACTGTCGCTCCGGATCAACATATGGGACGGCGTCAGCGTTCAGCCGTGCAAGGACTTCACGTTGACCATCCCTCATCCACACGTGACGTCCTCGCCGAGCCTCGAACTGCACTCGCTGAGTGGGCCTGCGACGGCCGCTGACCCCGGCGCTGGCCGCTCCGCTCGCCGTCGTCGACGGGCGTTCGTCCTTGCCGTTGTTGCCGCAGTACTGGTTGGTCTCGGCCTCACTTGGCTCGCCGGTCGCAAGAGTGCGCCATCCGACGACTCGGCCGAGGCGGGGTTTGCGCGCGACATGGCCTTCCATCACGCACAGGCCGTAGAGATGGCAGAGATCATCCGCTCCCGGACGAGCGACGACTCGTTGACTCTGCTTGCCACCGACATCGCCCTCACGCAGCAAGCGCAAATCGGGATCATGCGAGGCTGGCTCAGCGCCTGGACCCTCAATGCTGTGAGCATTGGGCGCCCACAGATGGCGTGGTCCGGAATGAACATGGGAGGAGTCATGCCCGGCCTGGCGACCCGAGGAGACGTCAACTCGCTGTCGTCACTACCTACCGCCGACGCTGAAGTGCGTTTCCTCCAGCTCATGATCGAGCACCATCGGGGTGGGGTTCACATGGCAGAAGCAATCCTGGCACTGAAGCCCATCGCCCCCGTCGCAAACCTTGCGCGCTCGATCGTCACCTCTCAGCAGGCGGAGATCGCTGTCATGACGGAAATGCTGAGGCAACGGGATGCCGAGCCGTGAGCGAGCAGCTGCGGGCAATGGACGAGCGCGGAGTCGCACTCGCAGTGTCCGCGCTACGAGAGATCGACGGTGCAGTGGTCCAGGCTCGCCTCTTCCGATTGCTCGGCGATCCCACCCGCGTTCGGGTGCTGTACGCATTGCGTGCGGCCGGGGAGCTGTGTGTCAGCGATCTCGTCGTGGCCGTCGACGCTCCCCAACCGAAGATCTCGCAAGGGCTTCGACTCCTTC
The DNA here is from genome assembly GCA_937868025.1 of uncultured Acidimicrobiaceae bacterium. The sequence continues at coordinate 14,581 of CALMLJ010000415.1, read as the reverse complement.
GAGAAGCCGGCGTCGTTCTCGATCACCGAATCGGCAAGGTTCGGTACTACTCGCTGTCGGATCGACGCATCCAGCGACTCCTCGATGAATGCCTCCTATCGGACCTGAGCTGATCCAAGGAGGGTCCGCTTGACGGCGACATCCGTAAGTCATAGCTTACCGTTCGTGGCCACTAACCAAGAGTTTGACGTGTGGGACGCACTGGGCGACCCGACGCGCCGAGCGATCGTCACCACGTTGGCAAGGGGCCCACTCGCCGTCGGGGACCTGGCATCGGAACTTCCCGTCACACGGCCCGCAGTGTCCCAGCATCTCAAGGTCCTCAAGGGCGCTGGCCTGGTCGATGACGAACGGGCTGGCACCCGACGCGTGTACAGCTTGAACGCTGCAGGCGTGATCGCTCTGCGCGACCAGCTCGACACGTTCTGGAACCGCGCCATGTCCGGATTCGAGGAGACCATCGAGAAACCAAGGAGGGGGAAGAAATGACACAGGCAGACGCGACGGTCGTTCGCCGCCAGGTGGTCGTCAACGCATCGATTGACGACGCGTTCGCGACCTTCACCGGACGGTTCGGCGACTTCAAACCGCCGGAACACAATCTCCTCGGATCGCCGATCACCGAGACAGTGTTCGAACCTCGGGTCGGCGGCAACATCATCGACCGCGGCGAAGACGGCAGCGAATGCCGATGGGCTCGCATCCTCGCCTACGAACCACCCGATCGCGTCGTCTTCAGCTGGGACATCAGCCCGTACTGGCAGATCATCGACGACCCAGCCCAGGCAAGCGAGGTCGAGGTCCGATTCATCGCAGAGGCGGACGATCGAACCCGCGTGGAACTCGAGCACCGAAATCTCGACCGCCACGGTCCCGGGTGGGAAGGCGTCAAGGACGGAGTGGACAACGACGCCGGTTGGCCCCTCTACCTCGATCGCTACGCCGCTCTCTTCGACGAGTCCTGATGGCACCCGTCATCGCCACCATCGAGATCGACCGCCCCGCCGAGGATGTCTTCGACTACGTCACAAACCCCTCGCGCTTCCACGAGTGGCAGAAGGGCGTGGTGAGCGGAGAGATGGCGACCGCCGGACCGACAGCTGTCGGCGATCGCTGCTTGACCACCCGCCAGATCGGTCTCGCCAAGCGCCCGTCCACCTCGCAGGTCAGCCACGTCGACCCTCCCCGGACCTGGGGCGTCCGTGGCATCGACGGCCCGATCCGAGCGATCGTCGACGTGACGGTCAAGCCGCTCGACGACACCCGAAGTCATCTGACGATCTCGGTCGACTTCACGGGTCACGGGATTGGCAAGGCCCTCGTGCCTCTCGTCGTCAGACGAGAGGCCCAGAAGGAGATGCCGGCCAATCTCGCAAAGGCCAAGCTGCGGCTCGAGGCCTGACCGACACTCAGGATCAGAGCGTCGACAGACCCCGGGTGCCCGACGTCAGCGAGGCGCGTACATGATGATGCCGACACCGCCCAGGCACACCAGCGCACCGGCGACGTCGAAGCGGTCCGGTTTGAACCCATCTGCCGCCATCCCCCAGAGCAACGATCCGGCGACGAAGATGCCGCCATAGGCCGCGAGGATCCGTCCGAAGTTCGAGTCCGGTTGCAGCGTCGCCACGAAGCCGTAGGCAATCAAGGCGACGATGCCGGCGGCCGCGAAATGCCAGCTCCGGTCCTCACGAACCGTTTGCCAGATGAGCCACGCACCGCCGATCTCAGCGACAGCGGCGGCGACGAACAGGCCGATGGATCGAATCATGTCGGGACAGTAGCCACGATCTCCGGATGCTCCGACACGGCCTCAATGTCTTGGTCGGCCGCGTCGTGTTCGCTCGGTTCCGGGAAGGCTGACTCTTGCTGGTCATCGCGGCCTCTCGACCGGCGGCGCATCACCATCGCGACGCCGCTGCCAAGGACGGCTACTCCGACCCCGATCGGGCCGAGCGCACCGACACCCACCGCAGCCACGATCGGCCCGGCGCAGCAAGCCGCGCATGCGGCGACCCCCAACCCGACCACCCCCGCGGTCGCCTTCTGTTCCTCGTTCACGACGCGACCCCGAACAGCTCGTCGACGATCGGTCGGGCCTCCGCCGGCGCACGGACCTCCAACGTGATCCGATCGCCCACCCCGATCGAGAAGTCGAAGAACGAGCAGCAACGTTGCTCTTGTTCGACGAGGTCAGCCAGCCTCGCCACGTCGCGAGACCCAAACGTCACGCGCACACCGTCGTCGATCCGTTCCCGGTCGACGACATCAGCCATCAGCGTCCGCCACTCATCGAGCCGATCCGACAACGCTGCCTGATCGAGCGTGCAGGCAATCGGCGCTGGCGCCCCGCGCCGACCGAACGCCACCGACTGAGACTCCGAACCGGCGCAACCACAAGACTCGTCGCACGCTCCGACCTTCGGACCGCCACGAAGCCGCTCCTGAACTTCGTCCAGCTGACGTCCGAACGCAGTCAGCTCCCGAACCTGGGCGGCCACCAGGTCCCGCTTCTCGTCAACAAGCTGGGTCATCCGGTGGTGAACTGGCGCGCACTCGTCGTTCGCCCAGAGTCGTGAGAGTTCGGCGATGTCCTCGAGCGACAGCCCGAGCTGCTTGGCCCGGCCGACGAAGCGCAGCAGTTCGATCGACCGGTCGTCGTACATCCGATAGCCGGAGTCGGTGCGATCGGTCGCCGTCAGCACACCGGTGCGCTCGTAGTAGCGCAACGCAGACGGCGAGAACCCGGTGCGCTCGGCAACCTCGGATATTCGGTAGATACCCATGAGACGAGGCTAAACCTTCAACTCGGGTCGAAGGTCAAGGCCAAAATCGAGATTGGACGCCTCATCGCCACCAGAGGCCGTGCCGGTTGCGACTCAGGCCCCGGCAGGCTGGAACAGCTCGACGTAGTTGCCAGCAGGATCCTCGATCAGGATCTGCGAGCCACCCGGCCCGACGACGACATCGTTGCGGAATCGCACGCCTGCCTCACGAAGGCGCTCGACCTCGGCAGTGATGTCCGGAACGAGCAAGTGGACGCGGTTCCATCCGCCGGGAACAGGGACCGCTCCGTCCGGCATGGCGCGTCCGGCGGAACTCAGTGGCCCGCTGAGAAGGAGCCGAAGGGCGCCGCGCGTGACATCTGCGAACGCCGGCGCTGCGTTCGTGCGCACCTCGAAACCGAGGTGCTCGGTGTAGAAATCGATCGCCGCTCCGACGTCGTCCACGATGTAGCGAACGTGCACCATCTGCTCGAGTTCGGTCATGACTGCTCCTGTACTGGTCGGTGAGATGGGGCTACGGACGGGTCATCGAGGGCGGCGAGCAGGAACTCGACTCGGGTGGCGATCTCCGCTGCCGCCAGTTGGAACATCGGATAGCTCGCTTCGTCCTCGCCGAGCGCGAATCCGGCAGCAGGATCGGGAACGCTCCAGTGGGTGGCCTCAGGCTGACCGACGAACTCCGGGCAGACCTCACGCACCCGATCACACATCGTTACGACACGGTCGAACCGCTTCCCTTCGAACTCGTCGAGATGTTTCGGACGGTGCGCCGTCAGGTCGATACCGAAATCGGAACCCATCACTCTCACAGCGTTCGGATGCACTGGCTTCGGTTGGCTGCCGGCACTGTGGGCCTCGACCGAACCATCGGAGTACTCGCGGGCGAACGCCTCAGCGATCTGGGATCGGGCGCTGTTACCGGTGCACACGAACAACACCCGATTCGCCACCTGCCGTTGCGATGGGGCGGCGCTGCGATTCGGCGACGGCAGCACGGCAAGACCCGGGTGCAAGTCTCCGCCGACAGAGCTGAGCACCGTACCGAGCCGAGTGAGATCGACGCTGTAGTACGCGTCTCGACGATCGGCGGAGCTTCGACGCGCAACGACAAGTCCCACCTCACGCAGTTTTCCGAGGTGGTACGAAACGAGGTTCTGAGGCTGATCGAGCAGGTGGGTGAGTTCGCGGACGGTGTGGTCGCTCCGGGCGAGGTCCGCCAGCAGGCGCCAGCGCAACGGGTGGCCCGCAAGCTGAAGGAACGCTCGGGGGGCGAGGTCGGTGGTTGCCACAGCTCACTTCTACATCGAATCAGATTGATGTATCAAGCAGCTTTGTTGGATAGGGTGCGCGACGTGACCACTGAGCCGCCGTCGCGCCTGGATCGCCGCCTTGGCGTAGCGGATGCGATCACGATCGGGCTTGGGTCCATGATCGGCGCAGGGGTGTTCACAGTCCTTGGACCCGCCGCCGAAGTGGCGGGTTCGGGACTGCTGATCGGCCTCGGAATCGCCGGGCTCGTCGCCTGTTGCAACGCTGCTTCATCTGCGCAGCTCGCCGCTGTTCATCCCGCCTCGGGAGGAACATACGTCTACGGCCGCGAGCAGCTCGGTCACGTCTGGGGCTTCTTGGCGGGATGGGGATTCGTCGTCGGCAAGACGGCCAGTTGCGCGGCGATGGCGCTGACTTTCGCCAACTACGTCGCGCACGGGGCAGCCCGCCCGGTCGCCGTCGGAGCGGTGGTGGCACTCACGGCCGTCAACCTCGCTGGCGTGCAGAAGACATCGCGCCTGACGCGCCTTCTCGTGATCGTCGTCGTCGCCGCCCTCGCCGTGACACTCGTGGCTGCGACGAGCGGAGACCTCTCGTGGTCGCGACTCGGCCCAATCGGAATTGGCGGCGCCTCCGGGATCCTCGAGTCGGCGGGCATTCTCTTCTTCGCCTTCGCCGGCTACGCCCGCATCGCAACTCTCGGTGAGGAGGTTCGCAATCCTCAACTCACCATCCCGAGAGCGATCCCGATCGCACTCGGCATCACCTTGGCGATCTACGCAGCCGTCGCCGTCGTCAGCCTCACCGCCATCGGGCCCAACGCACTTGCGGCGACGTCGACTCCCCTCGTCAGCGTGGCCAACGCCGGGCGGCTCGACGGAGGTGCCACCGTCATTCGCGTGGGAGCGGCCGTCGGAGCCCTCAGCGTGTTGCTCTCGCTCCTCGTGGGCGTGAGCCGAACCACATTCGCGATGGCCGCCGAACGAGATCTTCCATCGTGGCTCGCATCGGTCGACCCGATGCGCAAGGTGCCTCGGCGGGCCGAGGTCGCGGTCGCCGGATTCGTCATCGTCGTGGTCTTGGTCGCAGACGTACGGAGTGCGATCGGATTCAGCTCATTCGGCGTCCTCGCCTACTACGCCATCGCCAACGCTTCCGCTTGGACGCTCACGGCGGAGCAGCGCCGCTGGCCGAGGTCGATCTCCGCCGTCGGCCTGGTCGGCTGCATCATCGTCGCCGGCTCCCTTCCTACCGCCAGTGTGTTGTCCGGCCTCGCGGTCTGGGGAACCGGCGCCGTCGTCTGGTGCATCAGGCAGGTGCGATCGGGCTGATCCCGTCTCGGGCGAGATCGACGTCTTCGACGATCAGCACTCGCATCGCCTTTGGGCCCACTCACTCCCTTCAACCTGCTGTCGTCGACCCGTCACAGCCCGAACGCTCCGCCCTCGACGAGGAGGACGACTCCGATGCCGATGAGGACAACCGGCATCAGCACGTGGCCCCAGCGGTTGAGGACACGGGCGATCGGAGGTCGGGTGGCCAGGAACCTGCCGGCGATGCACCAGAGGGCGACCATCACGAGGAAGACAACCGCGTAGATCGCAATACCCCCAGTCCCTGCAGCAGCGAACACCGGGACGTAGACCCCGACGTTGTCGCCGCCGTTGGCGAGCGTCAACGCAGCGATACTCCCGACAGTGGGGCCTTCGAGCTCCTCGGCGTCCCCGTCTTCCCCCTCCGGGTCGTTGTGCCGGAAGGCTTCGACTGCGGCTTTGATGCCCAGGAGCAGCGGGACGAGACCGAGGTACCCGAGCACTGATTCGGGAAGAAGGCTCGCACCGAAGCCGCCGATGACTGACACCATCAGGATCGCACCGAACCCGGCGTACTGGCCGATCACGACGCGGCGTTCGAATTCGGGCTTGCCCCGCGCCTGTCCGAAGAAGAGGGACAGGATCAGGATGTCGTCGATGTTGGTGACAGCGAACATTGCCGCTGCGGTGGGGATCAGACCGAAGTTCACTGCCACCTTGCCCGTGTCGAGGAGCGGGCCCGGAGCGACCGGAAGCGTCGAGGTTCAGAGGATGTCACTTCCGATACCCGATCCAGGTGAACGACTGCGTCGTGCCAGCCGGGGTGGTGTGGAGCTCTCGACGACTCGTGACGTTCCTGCGATCTACCCCCAGTTCCTCGGCCAGCGCCTCCGGGCTGTACCGCACGACTGGTAGGCCTGAGCACGATTCGGGACCGTCCTCGGCGAACGTTCCAATCACGACGAAACCACCGGGCTCGACCACTTGGTCGACGAGCTCCCGGTACCTCACCCGATCTTCGGGAGCCGTCAGGAAGTGGAACACCGCCCGGTCATGCCACACGTCCCATCGTCGATGAGGCGACCACGCCAAGACGTCCTCGCACAACCACTCGACCCCCGAATCGGCGAGTCGATGTCGGGCCTCGGAGAGCGCCACCTCCGAGACGTCGAGGACCGCCAGGTCGGAGACACCGCGAGCGATGAGATGGTTGGCCAGCGTCGACGCTCCCCCGCCGATGTCGATCACCGAGTGCGACGCCTCGATCTCGAGCACATCGATCATCGCGAGCGACCCCGTCGGCTCCGCCGCGAACCAGCTGACGTGACGGGCGCCGACTGTCGCGTACCGCCCGTTCCAGTGCTGTGCGCGCCCCCTCATCCGGCCACCTCGACGCGTTCGGCCGAGGAACCGGTAGCTCTGGGCGAGCTGCCGAGTGAATACACCGCGATCGGCACGATCGCGAGCGCTGCCGCCGCGCCGAGGATCGCGAGTGTCGTATACGAGGTGCTCGACACCACCAGCCCCGAACCGAGGCCGCCACCGGCTCCGGCGATTGCAATGCTCACGTCCACCAAACCCTGGGTCCGAGCAGAGCGATCGAGCGGGACGGCATCGGTGATGATCGCAGTCCCGGCAACCAGTCCGAGGTTCCAGCCCAGCCCGAGTACCGCCAGAGCGACGGCAAGTCCGACGACCGAGTCGACGGGCATCACGGCTGCGAGTATCCCAGCTACCACCAAGGTCGAACACGACGCGCAGGCGAGGACTCGTGAACCGAATCTGTCAGCCAATCGTCCGGAGAGCGGGGACGGCAGATACATGCCGGCGATGTGCGCGGCGATGACAACGCCCGTCGCACCCACTCCATGGCCGTGGTGCTTCATGTGGACCGGCGTCATCGTCATGATCGCGACCATCACGATTTGGGTGATCGCCATGATCGACGCGCCCCGAGCTACGGCGCCCCGTTCGACCTTGATCAGTCCGTCCGGGACCAGGGGCTGAGACAACGCAGGTGTTTGTGGGGGCGCGAGCTGACGGGCCAGCAGGAGTGGGTCGGGGCGGAGCCGGGCGAACAGCACCATTCCAGCCGCCCCGTAGGCGACCGCTGCCAGCATGAATGGACCGGCGAGCCGCGGGACACCGACGGCCTCGGCGACGCCGCCCATCGGCGAGACCAGGTTCGGCCCGACCACTGCCCCCAGCGTTGTGGCAACCAGCACCGTCGACACCGCCCGACCCCGGCGACCTGGCGAAGCGAGGTCGGCACCGGCGTAGCGCGCCTGGAGGTTCGTCGCGGTTCCTGCGCCATAGATCAGCAAGGCGGCGAGAAGGAAGGGGACCGAGTCGATGGCGGCAGCGGCAACGACCGCCACACTTCCTACCGCTCCGACGGCGTACCCCAAAGCGAGCCCGATGCGCCGGCCTCGACGGTTCGAGATCCGGCCGACCATCACTGCGGCTGCCGCCGAACCAAGGGTGAACAATGCAGAGGGGATGCCCGCAAGACCGGTTGTGCCGAGCATGTCCTCAGCGAGCAGTGCCCCGACACTGACTCCGGCGGCAAGGCCGGCGCCTGAGAAGACCTGCGCGGCAACGAGGGTTCGAAGCGTCGCAGACTGCTCGGGCGGTTCGAGCCCCGGCGCGCTCACCGCCGCGCCTTGGGCCGGGTGAGTCGGACACCTTCCGCGAGCCATTCAGCGATGCCGTCCTCGGCCAGGTACGCAACGTAGCCCTGGCCATTCAGCAATCGGACCGCATCATGCGACATCACACAGTTCCGCCCACGGCAATACGCAACGATCTCTATGTCGGCCGGGATCTCGCCGAGACGGACCTCCAACTCCCCAAGCGGAATCGACAGAGCACCTGGTAGGTGGCCCGCCTGAAACTCATCGGAGGGTCGGACATCCAGCACTACGACCTCGTCGGCCTTCAGCGCAGCGACGAGTTCCTTTCGCGACATCAACGTGAGGTCGTCGGACGGGAGCACGGCGGCGAACTCGGCGCGCACCTCGGGACGATGCGTCTCTGCGACCCGGCACAGGACGGCGAGAAGCGTCGCAACGTCCTCGCCGGCAAGTCGATAGATCACCTTGGTGCCATCGCGACGCGACGTCACCAAGCCGGCGTTCCGGAGTGCCTGAAGATGAGCTGACGCCGTGGTCAGGTTCAGGCCCGCCGTCTCGGCCAGGTCCTGCACGCTGCGCTCGCCCTGCGCCAGCAGCTGCAGCATCTTGAGACGTGACCCGCTCGCAAGCGCCTGACCTGTCCGCGCTATCTCATCGAAGATTCGATCCGTCAACGCTCCCACCCTTCCGTAATCCATTCATCCATGGATTATGGCATAACCGTCTCGCCAAGCTGCTCGACCGTGGCCCCGACCCGAAGGGCGTCGAGGAGTTCGGCCAAGCCGCGACCCTCGGCCGTCTCGCCCGCGCGTTCGACGAGCCGACCGACCTCCGCTACGACCAGCGACGCTGCCGCTTGCGCGATCAAGATCCTCACTCGCCGCGCAAGCATTTCCGTGTCGCGGTTGTCGCGATCAGGGTCCCAGAGCCAGGACACCAGCACGGTGACCAAGCTCCGAGCCTGCGAGGTCGCACCATCTCGCATCTCGGAGACCAGTCCGACCGCCTCGGTGATGGGAACCCCGGCCTTCGTCGCCTCCGAGACGAGGCGAAGCAGCGCCATCGACCGAACGATGTACTGACCATCGACGACAACGAACAAGCCCGCCCGCTCCAAGCGGCCACGCATCGCCGGCTTGGACATCTCCGGCAGCAACGATTCGAGCGCCGCGAGCGTCAGCGCCGTGGGCGTCTCGTCCAGCACGACCGCGTCAGCAACGTCCTGCCCGAGCACCGTGCCCAGTGTCCGACCACTCTCCCATGCGTCCAACAGGTCGCGAATGCCCGCCAGCGAATAGCCGCGGTCCTGCAGGCGCGCGATCAGTCTCAGACGCTCCAAGTGAGATCGGTCGTACACGCCCACCCGCCCCCGCCTGATGGGTGGAGCGAGGACTCCGACGGTGCGGTACTCACGAATCGTCCGTGTCGGCACGTGAGCCAACGAACCGAGTTCGTCGATGGTCCACTCGTCGGGTTCCCCATCGACATTGCCGGTATTTACCGTTACGGTCATGGACGTGAACGATACCAGCACTGACCCCGCGCCACGCGCGACAATTGACCTTCTACTCGACGAGCTACGACACCAGCTCGACGAGCCGACACTCGACTACCTCACGCCTCCCCGACCGCTCACCGGGGGCTTCTGGGCCGAGATGTTCGTCCTCGAGCTCAACGAAGCCAGAGGCGAGTTGCCGTCGACACTCGTCGGGCGCGTCACACCCGATGCCGACCACGCAGCATGGGAGACAGCTGTTCAGGCTGCCGTTGCCGAGCAGAGCTTTCCCACGCCGCAGATCCACCTCTGGGGAGACGACGCCGGTCCGCTGGGTCGAGCCTGGTCCCTCATGGGACTGGCGTCGGGACGACCGCTCCTTGATGGCCTTTCCGGAGTAGGTGCGCTGGTACAACTACCTCGGCTCACCCGGCGGCTGCCCGACCAACTCGCACGGATCTCGGCCGACCTCCACCGGCTCGACCCATTGCCCGTCCGGTCCAAGCTCCAGTCGGTGACGACTCGCTCCCCCGGCATCGCCACGATCCTCGATGGCCTCGAGGCGCGTGCGGCCGCGTCGGAGGACTCATTGGTGGTGCAGTCAGTTGCGCTCCTCCGATGCACCGTCCCGACAGGCGGCCGCGACGTCGTTTGCCACGGAGACCTACACCCCTTCAACGTCCTCGCCGACGGCGAGAACCTCACGCTTCTCGACTGGACTGCCGCCCAGATTGCCGATCGCACCTACGACCTCGCGTTCACCACGCTGCTCGTCTCGACCCCGCCACTCCATGCCCCCGGACCCCTCCAACCCGCGATCGGCGCTGCGGCGCGACATCTGGGCAGACGATTCCTCGCCCGCTACGAGCATCACGCCGGCGTCGCCGTCGATCGAACGCTGCTCGACTGGCATACGACCCTTCATGCGACTCGGATCCTCTGCGACGTCACGGAGTGGACCACGGACGGCGCGGGCGGCGAGCACCAGGGTCACCCCTGGTTCTCAATGGCGCCCGAGATGAAACGAATCCTCGAAGCGGAGGTGCGTCCGTGAGCGAGGACGAGGCGCCGCATTCGCGCATCACTCGTAGGCACCGCAGCGTGTTGATTCAACCGCGACCCGTTGCCCGTGCCCGCGGCGGTGGGATGGACCTTTGATCGCTCAGTCAGCCTGGCCGGAGGAGACTTCCTCGATGAGGCAGATGCCGAGCTCGAGGAGCCCGGTCACGCAGGGGTCGACGATCCGGTAATTGATGCGGTTGCCCTCTCGGCGCGCGACGAGGACCCCCTGGTCGGTAAGCCGTTGCAGCTGGTTCGACACCGCCTGCATCGACATCCCCGTCTCCTCGGCCAGCTGACCAACACCGAGCTCGCCCTCGCGTTCGAGCGCGTGCAACAAGCGCAGTCGATGTGGATTCGCCAGCACCTTGAACAGGGCGGTCAACGAGTCAGCCATCGCGTCGTCGATTGGCTCACGCTGACCCAGCGAACTCAGCGACACATCGATGTTCTTCGATCTAGCCATTGACACGACCACCTTCCGGGAGTCTTATTACACTACTTCATGTATTATTTGACTACGAGGAGGACACTCGATGTCCCTGTTCCAGATCTCGATCAACGTACGCGACGTCGAAACCGCCGTCGGGTTCTACACCAAACTGTTCGGCACTCCACCGGCGAAGCATCGACCGGGGTACGCCAACTTCGTCGTTGCCGATCCGCCACTTAAGTTCATCGTGATCGAAGGTGAGGGCGAGCCCGGCACCATCAATCACGTCGGCGTCGAAGTTGCCGACACCGACACCGTGGTCGCCGAGACCCAGCGCCTCGCTTCTCTCGCTCTGCCGTATCGGGTCGACGACACTCACACCTGCTGCTTCGCCACCCAGGACAAGGTGTGGACCCAAGCTCCCGACGGTGTCCCGTGGGAGACCTACACGGTCATCGACGACGCCTCCGAGTTCGGCGAGCGGGCCCACTGATGGCCCGCGAGATCGACCGCACCGAGCTCCTCGAACTCCTCGTCGGCGGCGAGACAGCCCTCCTCGATGCCCAAGGCCCAGGATGGTTCGAACGCGAGCACCTTCCGGGTGCGATCCCAGGCCGCGCCGACGACCCAGACGCCACCCTCTCGGCACTGGGCGACGACCTCGACATACCAATCGTCACCTACTGCTCGTCAGACGCCTGCCAGGGCTCCGCTCTCGCCGCCGCCATGCTCGAAGGCCAAGGATTCACCCACGTCCTGAGGTACACCGCAGGCAAAGCCGACTGGATCGCCGCTGGGCTTCCCGTTGTGACCGATGACGATTGAGCCCGCGCAGAGCATCGGTCTCCGCGACTCGGCCAAGCCGCTCGCACTCATCGCTGCCGTCCTCGTCGGCCTGGGCCTCAACCGGGCGTTTGACGGCAAGCTCGCCGGCCACCAATGGATCGTGCAGGTCGGCCTCTTCGTCGTCGTGTTCTCGATCATGGCGTTCGTCGAGATCGGTGGAATCGGCAACGCCTTCACCAAACGAGCGCCGACGGCGCTCGCGATCACAACGAACTATCTCCTCGTGCCAGCGCTGGCGTGGTCGCTCGGGTGGATCGTCCTCCGCGACCACCCCGACCTCTGGGCCGGCGTCGTGCTCTACAGCCTCACTCCCTGCATCGGCTGGTACCTGATCTTCATCGACCTCGCCCGCGGCAACATGGGCTGGGGGCTCGCACTTCTGCCGATCGACATCGTTCTTCAAACGGCGCTCCTCCCGGTGTACGTGTGGTTCCTCGTCGGAAGAGTCGTACCGATCGATCTCACGCTGCTCGGTCGCAGCGTGGGGCTGTTCCTCTTCGCTCCGTTCGCGATCGCCTACGCCACCCGGGCGATACTCATCCGATCGCGTGGCCGAGCGTTCACCGACGGCCAGTACCGACGTGTGATCGGGAGGCTCAAGGCCTGGGCGCTCGTCGCAGTCATCGGTGCCATCTTCGCGACCCAACCGCCTCTCGGCGCCGGCCACCTCTCCGACACGGCCTTGATCATCGCGACAATCACGGCGTTCTTCGTAGTTCTCTTCGCATTGACGCTGGGCCTCGGACGCATCTTCGGCCTCGACTACCCGGATACGACGACACTCGTGTTCGAGGTCAGCGCCCGAAACTCCGAGTCCGTCATCGGCATTGCCGCCATCGCCTTCCCCGGACGCCCCCTCGTCGTTCTGGCGATCGTCCTCGGTCCCGTTGTCGAGCTTCCCGTCCTCCTTGCCCTCGCACGGGTGATGCTCAGCCTTCGAGCGAGGTGGACGTGGCCATCGGCCCGATCAGGGTCGCTCCTTCTTTCCAAGCCTGAGTAGCTCGATCATCTCGGCGATCCGCACCGGGCGCTGATCGGGTCGCCGCTTGGTGGCCTCGATCCATCTCACATAGGCGGTTCGATAGAACTGCGCGAGCGAGTCGAAGAACTCGCCGGCGACGGGGTCCGCCTCGAGTGCCGCTGCGATGTCGGGTGCCAGGTCGTCGCGCTGGAGCCCCTCGGCGTGGATGCTCACCGTCACTGTGTCGCCGGGCGCCAGACCGCAGTCGCGGCGCCACGCCGGGCCGAGCACGAACCCACGACCGTCGCCCACGGCTTCGACGTCACCGCGAACGGGCATACCTGCCACCGTTCCGGCGTGCGCACTGAGCCCAGCGGCGATCAGATGCTGTGGCCGATGCGAATGTGGTTGCCGTCGGGGTCCGTCAACGTGAACTCGCGCATCGCCCACGGCATGTCCTCGATCGTGGAGACAGGCAGGCCCTTGTCGGCCAGCTCGGCGTGCCAGACATCAGCGTTCGGGATGATGATGAAGCAACCTGCGCCGTTGGTCCCCGGAGTGATCTGTTCGGCGAGGTCCAGGTCGAAGATGCTCTCGTCCGCGTAGGAGACGAACGCGAATCCGTCGTCGTAGGGACGAACCTCGAACCCAGCCGACTCGTAGAAGGCCGTCGCCTGCCCCACGTTTCGGACCGGCAAGATGGGCGTCGAGTCCGGCACGCCGAGTTGGCTCCGCAACCCACCGACACAGTCCCGGCACACCTTGACTTCGTCATGGCACGTGAGCCCGACGACGAGGGATGGGTCACGATTCTCGCCACAGCAGAAGCACTCCATCGCCCAACAGTAGCGATGACCGCAGCTACCCGACCTTCGAGCTCCGCCTCTCGACAGCGACGACGTCCCGCCAGACGCCGCCGCGTTGGCCGACTCGTTCGCGGGTGCCGACGATGCGGAACCCGGCCCGCTCGTGCAGCCGAAGGCTGGCCGTGTTCTCCGGGAAGATCCCGGACTGGATCGTCCACACGCCAGCCGCCTCGGTGGACTCCACGAGCCGCTCGAGCAATGCGAGCCCGATGCCGTGGCCTTGGAACGCAGGGTCGACGTAAACGCTGTTCTCGACGACACCGGCGTAGACGCAGCGGTCCGACACTCCGACGACCGCGACCCAGCCGGCGACCTCGTCGTCGACGAGCGCAACGAACCGGTGCTCGGCGGCGTGGTCGCGATCCCAGTCGGCCCACTCAGGGGCTGCGGTTTCGAACGTGGCGTTCCCGGTGTCGATCCCCGCTTGGTAGACGCGCCGGACGGCCGACCAATGGTCGGCCGTCATCGACAGGATGCGAACGTGCGCGTCGGGCAACTCGTCCGTCATGCGGTCCGGTCTAGCAGCAGCCGCCGCCAGCACCAGGCGCCGCACCGATCGAGACCGGCTCGGTGGAGCTCGGAGCGCAGCACTGCGCCGTCTCGCCCTCACCCAGGACCGTGTTCGTCATCTGCTCGGCGTCACCGGTCTTGACGTAGAACTCCCACGGCGCTCCGTCGGGATCGTTTACCCAGGTCTCGGTCTTGAGGGCGTAGCAACACATCGTGTCGTCGACACCCGTCGTTGCGACGCCGTCGCTCGACAGCCGCTGCTCCGCGGCCTCGACCTCCTCGGCCGTGTCCACCTCGACTCCGAGATGGTTGAGCGTGCCACCGCCGTCGCCCTCGATGAGCACAAGCTTGAGCGGCGGCTCGGCGATGGCGAAGTTGGCGTAGCCGGGCTTGCGCTTGTTGACCTCGGT
>CALMLJ010000414.1 GCA_937868025.1 uncultured Acidimicrobiaceae bacterium | reverse complement strand
GCATCACGAAGGAAGGCGACTCGACGCTCGTTGGCATCGAGCAACGTGAGTGACAGGTCGGGTCGATGAACGGCCACCACCAGCCCCGGCAGTCCACCACCCGAGCCGAGATCCAGCACCTTCGCACCCGTTGCGACGGTCTCGAGCACCTCGACGAATCCGACAGCGTGTTCGACGTGAGCAGCGACGTCGCCGGGACCGAGGAACCCCAGCTCTCGGCTTCGTTCGAGCACCGCGGATAGATCGGCATGGGTCATGGCGGCAATCTATCGACTCCGAACGCGACGATGCCCCACCCGCCGGAGCGAATGGGGCATCGTGGAGTTCGTTCCCGGGCCGAACCGATGAGGTCAGGCGGGGCTGAGCACCACCCGGCGCACCGGGTCCTCACCCTCGGAGTGCGTCCGGAGATCGGTCGCCGTCTCGGCCACACGGTCGTGCACCAGCTTGCGTTCCCCGGCAAGGACCACATCGAGGACATGGGGCTGACCGGAGGTGCGGACCTTCTCGATGACCTCGTCGACCAGGACTTCGAGGTTCGGGCGCCGTGAGGCGCGGTAGCCGCCGATGTCGAGGCGGAACCGAGGCGTCGAGCCACCGGACGCGACGTGTTGCAGCCGGGTGCGGGTCAGCTCCTCGATGGCGGAGATGACGCCGCCGCGCGGACCGATCAGTCGGCCAAGACCGTCACCGACGAGTTCGGCGCTGAGATCGCCTTCCTCGTCGACCGTGATCGTGATGGTGGCCGTGGCACCGAAGCTGTCGAGGAGGCCTTGCAGGAAGGCCTCGGACTCGGTCGCGGCGATGTCGCTGGCGAGGCGGGGGCCGTTCTCCTCGCGAGGCGGACGCTCCTCACGCGGTGCACGCTCCTCACGCGGTGCACGGCCGTTGCCCGATGCCTTGGGCTCGCGAGGGGCCTTCTCAGCCTGCGGCTTCTTCTCAGCCGGAGCCGTGGCGTCGTTCGTCGACTCCGCCTTGTCCTTGCCCTTGGCCGGCCTGCGACGCCGATCGTCACGCGACGGCGGGGTCTTCGGACGAACGCGAGCACGAACCCGGGCCTGGCCCTTGGTACGGCCGAAGAGCCCTGGCTTGGGCTCCTCCAGGATCTCGAACTCCGTCTCCGGCTCGTCGACACCGAGCTGGTCGAGGAGCAGGTCCTTCGCCTCCTCGATCGTGCGCGCCGTGGTCTCTACCCATTCCATGTGGTCATCCTCTCTTGCTGTCGTCGAGCGAGCGGCTCCAGGCGGCTCGCTCCATCAGGTCGGTGTTACTTTCCGGAGCTGGGGCGGGTGCGCCCCGTGCCCCGAGGCTCGCCGGACTTGCGTCCGCCTTGGGTCGGGGCGGTACCGCTCGCCTTCCGTTGGACGGCCGCGCTCTTCGCGGACTTCGGGGCGGCCGGCTTGGCGCCGTTGCTCGCGGGCTTCTTGGCCGGCTTACCGTCGCCAGTGGTCATCTTCTCGGTGGACGTCGTCTCGACCGGCATCGATGCGTGATGGGGTCCGTACACCGCCCGAGTGATGTAGCCCTGCAGCCCGATTCGGCACAGACCCTGGACGAAGTAGTAGAGGCCGAGACCAGCCGGAAGCGTGAACGAGAAGATCGGCAGCATGAAGGGCAGGAACTTCATGATCGCCTGCTGCTGGGGGTTGACCTGGGCGTTCGTGTTCCGGCCCTGGATCTGACGGTTCTGGATGATCTGGCTCACCAGCATGACGGCCACCAGAGCGAGGAAGGGGATCGCCGTCGTGATGCCGAGCTTGAGTGCGTCGAGCGGGCTGATCGACAGGTCGACACCCAGGAAGCTCATCTTGGTGGAGGAATGCAGCGCCTTGTACATCTCGCTGCCGGTGCTCAGGTGCTGAGGGCTGAAGACCTGATCGTGCAGCTTCCACGGCTTGAACGGCGAGTCGCTCGCGATCAGGCCGGCAACCCGGCCGATACCACTCGCGCTGCCACCGCTCCGGGTCCCGATGCCACGGAGCACCTGGTAGAGGATGATGAAGACCGGTGCCTGCATGAGCACTGGCACACACCCACTGAGCGGGTTGATGCCGTTCTCCTTGTAGAAGGCCATCATCTCGGTGTTCAGGCGCTCGCGGTCGTCCTTGTACTGCGCCTGCAGCTTCTTGAGCTCCGGCTGATGACGCTGCATCTGCAGCATCGAGCGGGTGCTCTTCAGGGTCAGCGGGGCCGTCACCGTCATCACGATGATCGTGAGGATGATGATGGCGCCGCCGTAGCTGTTGGTGACCTGGAAGAGCAGGCCGAGGAAGCCGGCGACCGCTTCGAAGAAGCCTTCGAAGATGCTGGCGGCGAAGATTCCGAGGTTCATGAGATGCCTCTCGCGGGGGGGACGGGGTCGTATCCCTGGCCACCCCAGGGATGGCAGCGGGCCAGACGGCGGATCGACAGGAGGAGACCACGCACGACGCCGTGGCTCGAGATCGATTCGAGCGCGTACGAAGAACAGCTGGGATCGAAACGACACGGCGAGGGCCGACCAGCGGTGAGATGCTGGTACAGGCGAATCGCAGCCAGGAAGGGCCGAGAAGCCAGTGAGGTCGTGGTCACGAGCCGTTCACCG
This sequence comes from uncultured Acidimicrobiaceae bacterium, assembly GCA_937868025.1. Next base: position 9,664 of record CALMLJ010000414.1, on the reverse strand, counting down.
CTGACACCGGCCCGAGCAAACGGTCAACATGAGCTTGAAGTTCACCAAAACTCAGTGAAGGTACGTCTGGTGATACGACGAACAGGTATCGCCCGGGACGAAGCTGTCCCGACCGATCCGCAGTGCGGAGGATCTCCCTCAGCTGCCGGCGGACTCGGTTCCTCACCACCGCAGATCCCACGGAGCGTCCGATCGCGAACGCGACGCGCGGCCGATCGACATGGGCCGGGCTGAGGGGGTCGTCATGGGTTGCCTGCCGGAGTCCCAGCGGGCCACTTCGCCGATACCGACCAGCATCTCTGAGGAGTTGGAACTCCCATCGATACGTGATCGAGTCGATCAAGCGCTGAGCTTGTGCCGACCCTTGAGCCGACGGGAGCGGATGACGTTGCGGCCGGCGCGGTCGGACATGCGCTGCCGGAAGCCGTGCTTCTTCGAACGGCGGCGGTTGTTGGGCTGGAACGTGCGCTTCACGGTGTTCTCCTGCAGGGGTCGCGGTCTGTCCGCTGTGGCGAGTCGTCGCCGACTGTCGTTGCATCAACCTGCGTTGCAGCAACAGAGCGGGCCGCGTTGTCGAGGCGATGGTCGCCCCGACACGGATACCACGAATGATACGGGCACGAACGAACACCGGGCAACTACGCCACGGCGAGGTCACCAACGGACGACCGTCCCCAGCGTCCCAGATTGAACCAGAACAGCGACGTGATAGGGTTCGCGGCCCGACTGCGGGTGGTTTCCCAGCAGAGGCGGACATTCATCATCGCCGGACGGACCCGCCGCTCGACGTTTTCCACAGCTGTGGATGCCACTGTGGATGGTGAAAGGGTGGATCTAGCGTGACTGTTGTGAATCCGGCGGAAATCCTGTGGACAGCCGCCGGTCGCATTCTCAACGATCAGGTCTCCGACGGCGTCTGGATGGCGTACTTCGCGGACACATCCGGCCTGTACCTCGACGAGAACTGCCTCACCATATCCGTTCCCAACGCGATCGTGAGGGACCGCATCGAGCAGCGCTACCGCGAGCTCGTGCTCTCGGCAATCTCCGACGCCGGGCATCCCAGCCTGGGTCTCGAACTCCGGGTCAACGACCCCGAACCGGCCATCAGCAACAGCGAGTTCGACGTCGACCTGTCGTCGTTGGCCGCCGATGCCATCGGGACGCCGCCGACACCCGAACCGACACCCGGCCCCGATCCCCAGGCCAGCCCTGCGGCCGCCGGCGACACATCAGCGCACCGCGAGCGCCCCAACAACCTCAACACGAAGTACTCGTTCGAGTCGTTCGTCACCGGGCCGTCCAACCGCTTCGCGCAGGCCGCGGCGTTGTCCGTTGCCGAAACGCCCGCACGCTCGTACAACCCGCTGTTCGTCTACGGCTCCGCGGGTCTGGGCAAGACGCACCTCCTCCAGGCGATCGCCCACTACGTCAACAAGAACTACCCGTCCTACCGCGTGCGGTACATCTCCACCGAGACGCTCCTCAACGAGTTCATCGACGCGATCCGCAACAACAAGCAGGCCGAGTTCAAGCGTCGGTACCGCGAGATCGACGTGCTCCTCGTCGACGACGTGCAGTTCATGGAAGGGAAGGAACAGCTCCAGGAGGAGTTCTTCCACACCTTCAACACGCTGCACGAGGCCAACCGGCAGATCGTGCTCAGCTCCGACCGCCCACCCGACGCGGTCGCGACCCTCGAGGACCGGCTCCGCAGCCGCTTCAAGATGGGGTTGGTCACCGACATCCAGCCGCCCGACTTCGAGACCCGGTTGGCCATCCTCCGCAAGAAGGCGGAGCAGGGCAACACGCCGATCCCCAACTCGGTGCTCGAGTTCATCGTCACCCACGTCACCAACAACATCCGCGAACTCGAAGGGGCCCTCAACCGGGTCACCGCCTACGCCTCGCTCAACCAGACCGAACTCACGATCGAGGACGCCGAACGCGTGCTCGGCGACATCGTCAAGTCCGGTAAGCGGCAGGTCACGCCGACACTGATCCTCGAGACGACGGCCGCCCGGTTCAACTTCACGGTCAAGGAACTCCAGGCGCAGGACCGACGACGTCCACTCGTCATGGCCCGGCAGATCGCCATGTACCTGTTCCGGGAGCTGACCGACCTCAGCTACCCCGAGATCGCCAAGGAGTTCGGTGGCCGCGACCACACGACGATCATCTACGGCTGCGACAAGATCAAGGCGCTCATGAAGGAGCGTCACTCCGTGTACGACGATGTCACCACCCTGATCCACGAGATCAAGAGCGGCTGACCTCGAACCACATGTTCCGACCGAACGTACGCGCGGTGAACAACGTGCGAACAAGCGGTGGACAACCCGGGGACAGTCGAGAGCCGGTCCCCAGCACCCCGTGAAATTACAGACCTGTCTGGGGAGGAACTCGGACAGGCACTGGAAGAAGGACTCCCGAGATTTCGGGGCTCCGGCTAGGTTCTCCCCAATCCACAGGCCCTACTACTACTAGAGCCTGGTGATACACATCGAAGGTAGAAAGAGGCAGCAACGTGAAATTCCGCTGTGAACGCGACGTCCTCGTGGACGGACTCGCAACCGCAGGACGCGCCGTGTCGAGTCGTGGTGGCGCTCTCCCGGTCCTGTCGGGCCTTCGCGTGCACCTCGAGGGCGATCAGCTGCGGCTGACCGGCAGCGATCTCGATCTGACGATCACGGTCGACCTCATGGTCGCCGGTGACACCGACGGCGAGATCGTCATCCCGGCCAAGCTGGCGCTCGACATCGTGAAGGCGCTCGAGCCCGGGGCCGTGCTGATCGAGACCGAAGGCGACGAGGCCAAGATCAGCGGCGGCCGGTCCGAGTTCTCGGTCAACCTGATCCCCGCCGAGGAGTTCCCCCAGCTGAGTGCCCCCGCCGCGGATTCGGTGACGCTCAGCGCTGCCGAGTTCTCCGAGGGTCTGCGCCAGGTGGTGTCCGCCGCATCGACCGACGACTCCCGGCCGATCCTGACCGGTGTGTTGCTCGCTGCTGAGGGCACCGGTCTCCGCCTCGTGTCGACCGACTCGTACCGACTCGCCGTGCGCGACCTGCCCGGCGCCACCGTGCTCGACGAGGGCCAGACGGTGTTGGTGCCGTCGCGGGCGCTCAACGAGGTCGTTCGGGCCCTGGGTTCCGCCGACTCGCTCACTTTGGTGCTAGGCGAGCGTGAAGCGTCGTTCGTGATCGACGGCATCCGTCTCACCACCCGGCTGATCGATGGCGACTTCCCGAACTACCGGGGGTTGATCCCCCAGAGCCAGCCCAATCGACTCACCATCGGTCGCGCCCCGCTCATCGACGCGGTGCGTCGCGTGAAGCTCATGGCCCGGGAGGCGACCCCCGTCCGACTCACCATGCGCGACGGCAGTGTCGAGCTGGTCGCCATCACCCAGGACATCGGCCAGGCGCATGAGGAACTCGACGCCACCTACACGGGCACCGAGCTGACCGTGGCGTTCAATCCCGAGTACCTCCTCACGGGCCTCGAGGTCACCCCCGGTGACGAGATCTCCCTCGAGACGGTCGACTCGTTGAAGCCGGCGTTGTTGCGCTCCACCGAGAACGCCAACTTCCTGTATCTCCTGATGCCCGTGCGGGTGTCGTAGTTGGGGGCGAAGCCCTCCGACGCGCCTTGATCTGCGTTCGGCACCTCAGCCTGCGCGACTTCCGGTCGTACGAGGAACTGGAGCTGGACTTCTCGCCGGGGCTGACCGCGGTGGTCGGCGAGAACGGCAACGGCAAGACCAACCTGATCGAGTCGATCGGCTTCATGGCGCGGCTCGCGTCGTTCCGTGGCGCGCCGAACGACGCGCTGATCCGTGTCGGTGCCGATCAGTTGGTCGTGCGGTCCGACATCGTCGCCGGCGATCGTGAGGTGTTGATCGAGGTCGAACTCCCGCGCCAGGGCCGACTCCGCGCCCAGGTCAACAAGCAGAAGCTGGTCCGGCGCGGTGATCTCGCCGAGGTGTTGACGACCACGGTGTTCTCGCCGGACGATCTCGAGATCGTGAAGGGCGGCCCGGCCGGTCGCCGGGACTATCTCGACGATCTGCTCATCGACCTCCATCCGAAGAACGACGCGGCGTGCGCCGACTTCGCCAAGGTGCTGAAGCAGCGCAACGCCTTGCTCAAGCAGATGGGCGGTCGGCGATCCCTGGAGGCCGAGGTCACCCTCGACGTGTGGGACCAGCGGCTCGCCGATCTCGGTGAACGGATGGCGGTGCTGCGGTCCAAGCTCGTCGACCAGCTGTTGCCGCTGGTCGCCGAGTCCTATGTGACGGTCGCGGGTCCCGCGGCCGGCGGTGACGTCGGCCTCGCCTACCAGGCACCCTGGCGTGATGTCGGCCTGGCCGCAGCGCTGGCGGCCAGTCGCGACGACGACATCCGCCGCGGTGTCTCGACGGTGGGGCCCCACCGCGACGACCTCGACGTGACGATCGCGTCGATGCCGGTGCGGACCCACGCGTCGCAAGGCGAGCAGCGCTCGATGGTGTTGGCGCTGCGCCTGGGGGCGCACCGTCTCGTGACGTTGGCGCGGGGCGAGGCGCCGGTGCTGCTCCTCGACGACGTGTTCTCCGAGCTCGACGATCGTCGGAGCGTCGCCTTGCTCGAGAGCCTCCCCGACGGGCAGAAGATCCTGACGACCGCGACGGGCCTGCCGCCCGGAGCGGTCGCCGACGTCGTGATCAACATCTCCGACTCCCGGGCTAGCCTCGCCTGATGGCTGGTCCCGATCGTTCCGCAGCGCCGATCGCAGCGAGTATCGACCTCCTTCGCCGTCAGTTCGGGCTTGGTCGTCCCGACAGCCTGGCCACACTCGAGGCCCAGTGGCCGGAGCTGGCCGGCGAGAAGGTCTCCACTCGTTCCAAGGTCATCGACCTGCGTCAGGGAACGCTTACCGTCGACGCCTACGATCCCGCCACCGCCGAGGTCCTCAACTGGTCCAAGCAGCGGCTGCTGGGGGCCGTTCAGGCGTCCTGCCCTGGCGAGAAGATCATCGACATCACCGTGCGTGTGCGGCGTGCCGAGCGGGCCCCGAACCGCTGATCCGACCCCCTCGATGATGGTAAGATCCATCCGTGCAATTTGAATCCGGCAACGCCCGTTCCTCCGGGCGTTCGGCACCGTCGTTCCGGCCGCCGGCACGATGAACGACTTACGTGAGCAGCCCGGATTCCCCGCAGATTCTCTTGTCCGAAAGGGCGCGTCGTGACTCAGGAAGAAGGCTCCTACGGAGCTGACCAGATTCAGGTCCTGGAGGGCCTGGAGGCCGTCCGGAAGCGTCCGGGCATGTACATCGGGTCGACCGGTCCGGCCGGTCTGCACCACATGGTCTACGAGGTGGTCGACAACTCCGTCGACGAGGCGATGGCCGGTCACTGCACTCGCATCGACGTCCGGCTCCTGCCGGGTGACGACGGCGACGGGTGTGAGGTCGTCGACGACGGCCGTGGGATCCCGGTCGACAAGATGTCGGGCCAGGACAACATGTCGGCGGCCGAGGTCGTGATGATGGTCCTCCACGCCGGCGGCAAATTCGGCGGCGGTGGCTACAAGGTCTCCGGCGGTCTCCACGGCGTGGGCATCTCGGTGGTCAACGCGCTGTCCAAGCGCGTCGAGGTCGAGATCGACCGCGACGGCATTCGCCACGCGATGAAGTTCGCCGAGGGCGGCAAGCTCATCGAGCCCTTGCACGAGACCGGCCCGTCACCCGACGGTCGCACCGGTACCACCGTGCGGTTCTGGCCCGACGGCGAGGTCTTCGACGAGACCCACTTCCGCGCCCAGACGCTGATCGAACGCTTTCAGATGATGGCGTTCCTGAACGCCGGACTCGAGATCACGTTCACCGACGACCGTCCCGACGGCCACGGCGCGGTGCAGTACCGCTACGACGGCGGCATCCGCGATTTCGTGCGCCATGTCAACGCGTCCAAAGAGGCGTTGTTCAGCGACGTCGGGTACTTCCAGCAGGTCGAGGAGACCATGGAGGTCGAGATCGCCTTCCAGTGGAACACGGGCTACAACACCGACGGCATCCACTCCTTCGCCAACGGCATCACGACCATCGAGGGCGGAATGCACGAGGAGGGCTTCAAGAAGTCCCTCACCAACTCGGTCAACAAGTACGCGAAGGACAAGGGGCTCCTCAAGGCCAGCGACGCCAACCTCCAAGGTGAGGACATTCGCGAGGGCATGACCGCAATCATCTCGGTCAAGCTCCAGGACCCGCAGTTCGAGGGCCAGACCAAGGGCAAGCTCGGCAACGTCCCCATGCGGTCACTCGTCGAGAAGGCGACCAACGAACGCCTCGCCGAGTGGCTCGAGGAGCACCCCTCGGAAGGCAAGCGCATCGTGCAGAAGGCGCTGCAGGCATCGCGCGCCCGTGAGGCTGCCCGCAACGCCCGTGAGGCGACCCGCCGCAAGTCGGCGCTCGACGGCGCCGGGCTCCCCGGCAAACTCGCTGACTGCTCGTCGAACGAACCGCGGGAGTGCGAGGTCTACATCGTCGAGGGCAACTCGGCCGGTGGTTCGGCCAAGGACGCCCGAAACCCGGTGACCATGGCGATCCTGCCGATCCGCGGCAAGATCCTCAACGTCGAACGCGCCCGCATCGACAAGATGATGAAGAACACCGAGGTCACCACGCTGATCCAGGCGATCGGTGGGGGCATCGGCGAGGAGTTCGACGTCGAGAAGGTGCGCTACCACAAGGTCGTCATCCTGTGTGACGCCGACGTCGACGGCAGCCACATCCGCACCCTGCTGCTCACCTTCCTCTTCCGTCAGATGCGCCCCCTCGTCGAGGCCGGCTTTGTGTACATCGCGCAGCCGCCGCTGTACTCGACCAAGGTCGGCCGCGACACGATCTACCTGAAGGACGACGTGGCGAAGGCGGCCTTCCTGGCCGATCGACCGAACCACAAGGAAGAGTTCGCCCGACTGAAGGGCCTCGGCGAGATGGATGCCGACGAGCTGTGGGCCACGACGATGGACCCGGCCCGACGCACGCTGCTCCAGGTCAACCTCGAACAGGCGGCGATCGCTGACGAGGTGTGCTCGATCCTCATGGGCGAGGACGTCGAGAGCCGCAAGCACTTCATCCAGACCAACGCCCGCGACGTGCGCTTTCTGGACATCTAGAGGACGACCATGGCTGACGACAACACCAACGACACCCCGCCCGACGACGGCCCCTCCACCCCGTCCGGAGGCGACGTTCCCGCGTCGGCGGAGACCGCCGCGCTCTCGCCCGCCGATCTCCCCGGCGTGACCTACGGCTCGATCGAGCCGATCGAGATCCAGACCGAGATGGAGCAGTCGTTCCTCGACTACGCCATGTCGGTCATCGTGAGCCGCGCCCTGCCCGACGTCCGCGACGGGCTCAAGCCGGTGCACCGCCGCATCTTCTGGGCGATGCACGAGGGTGGCCTGCGACCGGACCGTCCACACAAGAAGTGCGCGACCGTCGTCGGCGACGTGCTGGGCAAGTACCACCCCCACGGCGACCAGTCGGTGTACTTCGCCCTCGTTCGCATGGGTCAGGACTTCTCGGTCCGTCACGTGCTCGTCGACAAGCACGGCAACTTCGGGTCACCGTCGGACGAGCCGGCCGCATACCGCTACACCGAGTGCCGTCTCTCGCCGTTGGCGATGCACCTCCTCGCCAACATCGACGAGGACACCGTCGACATGACGGCCAACTTCGACGGTTCCACCGAGGAGCCGACGGTGCTCCCGTCACGGTTCCCGAACCTGCTGGTCAACGGCAGCCAGGGCATCGCGGTCGGCATGGCCACCAACATCCCGACGCACAACCTCGGTGAGGTCGTCGACGCCGCCCTGCACCTCCTCGAGCACCCCGAGGCAACGGTCGACGACCTCATGCAGTTCGTGAAGGGCCCCGACTTCCCGACCGGCGGCCACATCATGGGCCGCGCCGGCATCCTCGATGCGTACCGCACCGGTCGCGGCTCGGTGAAGATGCGCGCCAAGGCCGAGATCGTGGAGGGGCCCCGCGGCGAGCAGATCGTCGTGACCGAGATCCCGTACCAGACGTCGGTCGAGGCCATCGAACAGAAGGCCGCCGAGCTGGTCAACGCCCGAGAGATCGAGGGCATCCGCGCCATCCGGAACGGTTCGGCGAAGGGCAAGATCGAGCTGGTCTTCGAGTTGAAGCGCGACGCGCCGGCGCTCGTGATCCTCAACAACCTCTACAAGCACACGCCGATGCAGTCGAGCTTCCCCGTCAACATGGTGGCGCTCGTCGACGGCGTTCCCCGCACGCTGAGCCTCCGCGACATGCTCGTGCACTACCTCGATCACCAGCGCGAGGTCATCCGCCGCCGCTCCGAGTACCGCCTCGACAAGGCGCAGCGCCGTGCTCACATCGTCGAGGGCCTGATCAAGGCGCTCGACATGATCGACGCGATCATCGCCGCGATCCGTGCGTCCGAGGACAAGGCCGCCGCACGCGACGCCCTGCGGAACACACCGTTCGAGTTCAGCGAGGAGCAGGCCGAGTACATCTTGGACATGCAGCTCAGCCAGCTGACACGTCTGGGTCGCGCCCGTCTCGAGGAAGAACTCGCGAAACTCCGTGAGACGATCGCCGAGCTCGAGGCGATCCTGGGTGACGACGCCAAGTTGCGTGAGGTCATCGCGACCGAGATGACGGCCATCCGCGACGAGTTCGCGAACCCCCGCCGGTCGCCGATCGAGTTCGACCCGGGTGACCTCGACATCGAGGACCTCATCGACGACGAGGAGATCGTGGTCATGATGACCGCGAGCGGCTACATCAAGACCGTGTCGGCCGACGCGTTCCGCACGCAAGGTCGCGGTGGTCGCGGTGTCGCCGGCACGAAGTTGAAGGACGACGACTACGTCACCGACATCATCCACTCGAGCGTGCACGCCTACCTGTTGTTCTTCTCGAACAAGGGTCGTGTGTACCGGCTGAAGTCGTACCAGATCCCGATGATGGAGCGGACGGCCCGGGGCACTGCGCTCGTCAACCTGTTGCAGCTGCAGCCCGACGAACGCATTCAGGCGGTCATCGACACCCGCGACTACGAGACCAACCGGTACCTGTTCTTCGTGACCCGCAACGGCGTCGGCAAGAAGACGCTGTTCAACGCCTACGACTCCTCGCGACAGGCGGGTCTCATCGCGATCAACCTGCGTGAGGACGACGAGTTGGTCCGGGTGCTGCCGGCGAACGACGGCGACGAGATCATGGTCGTGACGCAGATGGGCCGAGGCATCCGATTCGCCGAGGGCGACGTCCGGCCGATGGGTCGCGACGCCACGGGTGTGCGAGCCATGAGGCTCCGCGACGGCGATCGGGTGGTGTCGGCCGACGTCGTCGCCGCCGATCACATGTTGTTGATGATCACCGACGGCGGGTACGGCAAACGGACCGACCCGGCGCAGTTCCGGCGGCTCAACCGAGGGGCGCAGGGCATCCGCGCCATGGGGTTGCACTCGGACAAGGGCAAGGTCGTCTCGGCACTCATGGTGGCGCCGGAGGACCAGCTCTTCCTCATCGCCGATTCCGGCGTGACGATCCGGGTGCCGGTCAGTGGCATCTCCGAGCAGGGTCGCGACGCGACCGGCGTCCGCGTCATGAACCTCGACGACGAAAC
>CALMLJ010000413.1 GCA_937868025.1 uncultured Acidimicrobiaceae bacterium | reverse complement strand
AGGCCCAGGTGGACGCCCGACAGGAACCGCTCGACGTACTCGGTCGTGCGCACCGAACGCGGCGACGGAAAGATGTCGAACGCGTGGTTCGCGCCGGCGAGCTCGGCGTAGACGACGGCATGCTCCGATGTCTTCGCCATGGCCTCGGCGAACGGTCGGGCCTGCTCGACGGGAACGAGCGTGTCCGGGGTGCCGTGGACGATCATCATGGGCGGAGCATCGGCGTGAACCCGGTGCAACGGCGAGAACCGGCGGTAGCGATCGAGGTCGTCGGCCATCTTGGTGCCGACCACGACGTACCTCAGGAAGTCGTCGAAGCCGTTCGCCATGGCGTGGTTCGAGTCCTCCAGGTCGTACACCCCGTAGAACGGCACCGCTGCCTGCACGGTGGTGTCGTCGTCCTCGAAGCCGGGCTGGAACTCGGGGTCGTTGGCGGTGAGCGCCATCATCGACGTGAGGTACCCACCAGCGGATCCACCGGTGACGCAGATGAAATCGGGGTCGACCCCGAGGTCGACGGCATTGCGGCGAATCCAGGCGATGGCCCGCTTGCAGTCGATCAACTGCTCGGGGAACTTCGCCTTCGGCGCGAGGCGGTAGTTGATGTTGAACCCGACCCAGCCGTTCTTCACCATGTGGTGCAGGAGCGGCACTCCCTGCTGGTTCTTGTCGCCCAGGATCCAGCCGCCGCCATGGATCTCGACGATCGCGGGACGCGGGACGCTCCCCTTCGGCGCCTCGCCCTCCGGCACCTGCTCGTGCGCCGCCGCCTCGACCCGCTTCGGCTGGTAGACGTCGAGCTTGTTGCGCCACCGGGCGTCCTCGACATAGCCGACGTTACGCATCCGCTTCGTGGTCGATGCGCCGGTGAACAGCGGGATGATCGCACCGTTGCGAACCGACGACGGCCGGGCAGCAAGGGTCTCGGCGTCGAGGTAGGGAGCGAGCACGGCTTCGAACTCCTCGTCGGTGCGCCGACCCTGCTGGATGAGGCCGACCAGGCCGGCCATCGTGACGGCGTCGAGCGCCAGCGCGACCTTGCCCTGGGTCGTCCGGTATCGACCGAGGCGCCACGCCCGGACGGCGTGGACCGCCCGTCGGAGGAGCAGCAGCCCCGCGGCCTCGGTCGTGATCCATCCGGAGAAGAACGACGGAATGGTGAGGACCCGGCTGCGGATCCGAGGCTTGCGGGCGTTGACGATGGCGAGGGCGCCACCCACGGCAGATCGAAGCACGGGTTCCATCTCCGTATCTTGGCCCACCGTCGTTCGGGCCGCCGCACCAACGATTCGTGAGGCGATCGCCTCATGTCTCCAGGGCGCGGCGCGATCGCAAGTGCGACAGAATGGCCCTCGATTTTTCGCCACGGGGGATTGATGCAACGACTGTCCGGACTCGACGCCACCTTCCTGTACCTGGAGACGCCCAGCGCGCACATGCACGTGGCGATGACGGGCATCTACGACACGTCCACGATGCCCGGCGGGTACTCGTTCGAGGCGTTCCGAGATCACATCGTCGGGCGCTTCCACCGCATCCCCGCCTTCACCCGGCGACTCGTCGAGGTGCCGTTCCAGCTCCACCACCCCGTGTGGATCGAGGATCCGCACTTCGACGTCGACTACCACGTCCGCCGCATCGCCGTACCGGCCCCTGGCGGTCGCCGCGAGCTGGCCGAGGTGGCTGCGCAGATCGCGTCGATCCCGCTCGACCGCACCCGTCCCCTCTGGGAGATCTGGGTCATCGAGGGTGTCAAGCAGAACCGGATCGGGTTCGTCGCCAAGATCCACCACTCGGCGATCGACGGCGCGTCCGGCGCGGAGATCATGACCGAGCTGTACGACCTCGAGCCGAACCCGCCGGCCCGGCCGCCCGCCGAGCCGGCCGAACCCGAGCACGTGCCGAGTGATCTCGAGCTCGTCACCTACGCCCTGGCCTCGAAGCTCCGTCGCAGCCGCGACATGGTGCCCCTCGTCGGGCGCACCGTGCAGAGCGTGTCGAACGTCGTCAGCAACCGCCGCAACCCCGATGGTGCCGTCGGCGCCGTGCCGCTCACGGCGCCGCGTACCCCGTGGAACGGTGCGATCTCGCCCAAGCGCAGCGTCGCCTTCGCCCGCATCCCCCTCGACGAGCTCAAGGCCGTTCGTCGGGCCCTCGATGTCAAGGTCAACGACGTCGTGCTGGCCGTGTGCGCCGGCGCCCTTCGCAGCTACCTGATCGCTCACGACGAACTGCCCGACGGCCCGCTCTTGGCGGTGTGCCCGGTGTCGGTCCGATCCGACGAGGAGGTCGGGGAGGGCGGCAACAAGGTCTCGGCGATGTTCACGTCGCTCGCCACCGACATCGACGACCCGCTCGAGCGTCTGCGTACCATCTCCGACTCGACCGTCGGGGCCAAGGCCGAGCACAACGCCGTCGGGGCACGCATGTTGACCGACTGGGGCGAGTACGCAGCGCCGCGCACCTTCGCGATGGCATCGCGGCTGTACTCGTCGATGAGCCTGGCCGACCACCACCGACCGATCCACAACATCGTGATCTCGAACGTGCCCGGCCCCCCGTTCCCGCTCTATCTCGCCGGGGCGGAATTGGTGGCGGCGTATCCGATGGGCCCGATCATGGAGGGCGCCGGCCTCAACGTCACCGTCCTCAGCTATCGCGACGCGGTCGACTTCGGGTTCATGGCCGACCCGGCGCTCGTGCCCGACGTGTGGGAGATGGCCGATCACGTCCAGGAGGCGTTCCGCGAGTTGAAGGACGCCGCCGGCATCGGGGTGGAATCCGCCGAACCCGCGCCAGCAGCGCCGGAGCCGGCCCCCGAGCCGGCGGCCTCGCGACGTCGCCCCAGCGTGGTCCAGAAGTCGGCACGATCGGTGCTCGCCGAGCACAGCACCCGCCCGGTGCCGACCCAGCGCAAGACGGCGAAGAAGGCAGCGCCCGCCAAGAAGGCACCAGCCACGAAGAAGGCCGCGCCAGCGAAGAAGGCCGCGCCGGCCAAGAAGGC
>CALMLJ010000412.1 GCA_937868025.1 uncultured Acidimicrobiaceae bacterium | reverse complement strand
GTCGTGCCGACGGACTCGTCCGACTCAGCGGTGGTGTGGCGACCGCCCGTGCGATTCCCGGCGCCGCGCTCGAGGTGCACAACCTCATGGGCCACGATCTGCCGCAGCCGCTGTGGCCGGCGCTGACCGACTCGATCGCCGCGCACGCTCGCCGGGCGAGTCGAGCGCGGTCTCGCGACCTGTCGCCGGTCTGACTCCGGCCGGACGCCACGCTGCCGCCGCCGTCACGGTCGGGGAGCCGTCCCCCCGGCTGAGGGATTTCTTACAGCGTCCGGTGCCACTACCACACTCCGTGGGTATCGTGCCACCAAGAGCGGTTGACGCTCGAACTGGGGCCACCTCGTATCCATGGCGACACACGGAGGACTGGCGACGTGAGACACACCATCACCGGGCAGCGCAGGGAAGACCGGACGCGCCGCACCGTTGCCGTCGGCACCCTCGCCGCCGTCACCCCATCGTGGCCCCCGCCGCCACGATCTGGGCGTCGTGGGACGAGGCCGGGATCGCCGCTGTCACGATGCTCAGCACCGTCGGAGCTGCCGGCATCGTCGGGCTGCTCCTCCTCCGCGTCACCCGCCGCCTCGCCCGCCAACAGGCGTTGTTCGACGAGGAACGCCGACGCTGGCGCGACGAGGCCAACACCGATCCCCTGTGCCGTGTCCCCAACCGTCGCGGCGCCCACGATCAGATCGCCGGGATGCTCCGGGCCGCACCTGCTGATTCCCGGTGGACGGTGCTGGCGCTCGACGTCGACCACTTCAAGCAGGTCAACGACACCCACGGTCACGCGGTGGGTGACCGTGTGCTGGCATCGGTGGCGTCGGCGCTGTCCGACCACCTCCCTCCGGGTACTGCCGTCGCCCGCTGGGGCGGTGACGAGTTCGTCGTGTTCGGCCTCGGCGATCAGGAGTTCCCGCCGGGGTGGGCCGAGGAGCTGGTGGCGGCCGTGACCGCCCGGCCCGTCCAGTGCCGCGAGGGCAACCTCCGGGTCGGCGTCAGCTTCGGGCTCGCGCACGGCCCCTCGGGCCAGCCGTTCGACGACATCCTCGACCTGGCCGACGACGCGCTCCTGCGGGCCAAGGCCGTGCTCCGCGCCGAGGGCCGGGCGACAACCCGACTCGACGACCGCGAGGTCGTCACGGTGGTGACCCGGCCGCCGGCGCTTGCCGCCGCGACCGTGTCCGATCCCGGCGACGTGGCGGTCAGAACTGCAGCAGTGGCAGGTCCAGCGGCGCCCGCTTGGTGCGCTTGAGCTCGGAGAACTCGGGGAAGTCGACGAAGGTCCGGAGCGCCTCGTAGAACTTCACCGAGGTCTCGTCGTCGGGCACGGCGCTGATGACCGGACCGAACAGCGAGTTGCCGTGCGGCGGGTCGAACGTGAGGATCGGCGTGCCGACGTCGGGCCCGGTCCGCTCGAAGGCCTCGTCGCTCTCGGCGCGGATGAGTTCGTCCCAGCTCGAGTCGTCGGCCGCGTCGGCCAGGTCGACCGGTAGATCCAGCTCCTGCAGGATCTCGAGCGGGTCGACGCGCCCGGCCGCCTCGGCCATGCGCTCGCCGAAGTCGAGATCCGACGTGTGGTACCAGTAGCGCTCGCCGTACGCCTGGTAGAGGCGGGACACGGCGTCGTTGCCCAGGCGGTCACGCGCCGCGGCGCAGATCCGGTGGTAGCGCAGGCCCTTCTCGGCCGCTTCGAGGTAGCCGGCCGGCATGTTCTCGTTGTTCTCGTTGATGAACTTCAGGCTGATGAATCGCCAGCCGACCTTGATGTCCTTCAGCTCGATCAGGCGGCGGACCCACTGCGAGGTCTGCCAGGCGAACGGACAGCCCGGATCGAAGAAGAACTCGATGTCGTAGGGGCCGCCGGGGAGGTCGGGAAGCGGTGCGGGCGCGGTGGAATCGGTCATGGCGGCTGCAACGCCGGCCGTGGGCGCGATGTTCCCGCCGGCCGGTCGCGGCCCGCACGTCACCTGATGGCCATGCCGTGTTCTCCGATCGGTTGCCTCGTGTTCAACCGGCTGCGACGACGGAGCCCACGGTCGTGGTCGGCGACGACCAGATCCGGCTCAACCAGATCCAGCTCGTCGGGTCGCACAACAGCTACCACATCGCCCCCGAGGGCACGATCCTCATCCCGCTCACGCTCGGTGGCCTGGCCGTGCCCGGTCTGGTCGAGGGCCTCGGCAACCCGCTGTCGCTCAACTACACGCACGCGCCGCTGCCGACGCAGCTGCAACGCGGCGTCCGGACGTTCGAACTCGACGTGTACGCCGATCCGCTCGGCGGCCGGTTCTCCGTCCCACGCCTCGTCGAGCTGTTCAACGTGCAGCAGCCGAACATCCCGCCGGGTCTCGACCAGCCCGGGTTGAAGGTGCTGCACATCGCCGACGTCGACTTCCTCACGACCTGCGTCACCCTGCAGGCGTGCCTCGGACAGATCCGCACCTGGTCCGACGCTCACCCCGACCATCTGCTGATCGTCATCGACGTCGAACTGAAGGGCGAGGGTCTCGGACTCCCCGCCGAACTCGGGTTCACCCCCATCGTGCCGTTCGACGGCCCCCAGCTCGACGCCGTCGACGCCGAACTGCGCGCCGCGATCGGTGACCGACTCATCACCCCCGACGACGTCCGCCAGGGCGCGTCCACGTTGCGCGAGGGGACGCGCCATGTTCACGTCGTCGGTGCCGGGCCAACCCGACGCGGCGATCATC
>CALMLJ010000411.1 GCA_937868025.1 uncultured Acidimicrobiaceae bacterium | reverse complement strand
GTCCGCGCCGCCCACATCGCCGCGGCGCTCGCCGCCTTCGACGACCTGCCAGCGCCTGGCGCGGGGGACACGACGGAAACTCCGACCCCTCCACCGCTCGCCCCCGTCGTCTCGCTCGACCCCCGCCGGCAGCGACGCCGCCGGACCGCACAACGGTGGGCCGCCGCCGCACTCGTGCTCGTCGTCGGGCTGGGCATCGGACTCGCAACACAGCAGCGGGGCAGCTCCGACGACAAAGCGACGAGCGCCGCGGGCTCCGACGCCAGTTCCGACCAGCAGCTCTCGTCCGACCGTTCGGCCGACGCCGTCGCGCCCGAAGCGGCGACGGCATCCCCTGGGAGGCAGGACGCCCCCCCGAACCCGGAGATCCTGCAGCTCGGGGACGTTGCCGACGTCAGCGCGCTGCGATCTGCGCTGGACGCCGCTCGTGGCGCGGACACGGTGACCACCATCGCCGGCGCCACGAGCGACATGGCGCCAGCGGACGACGGCCTCACGGCCGGCGGATCGGGCGCGACCGAATCCGTCGAGGCGGCGAAGGCTCCGGCCCCCGTCGGCGCGACCTGCCTCGACGCGTTCCCGCCCGGGTCACTCGTCGTCGCCGAGGCCATGGTGGCAGGTCGACCCGTCGTGATCGTCGAGACGACCACGGGGTCCGAGGGGCCGACGACGGCGGCCACCGTGGTGGATCTCATCGACTGCGGCACCCGGCCGCTGTAGCCGCCGGTGACCGCCACAGCGTAGGCTCGGCGCCCATGGCCAGCCCCGATGTGCACTCCTCGACGCCGTCCGAGCCCGACTGGACCGATCAGGTGACCGACCTCGTGGTCGATCTGGTCGACCAGGTTCGAGACAAGGCGACCGGTCCCATCATCAAAGGCGCTCGCGGCATCGTCTACGGCACCGTGGCCGCCGTCGTCGTGCTGGTGTTGGGCATCGTCGGCCTCGCGTTGGGTGGTCGAGCCCTCTCCCTTCTCCCGTGGGAAGAGTGGATCAGCTACACCGGGCTGGGAATCATCTTCTGCGTGATCGGGTTCGGCCTGTGGAGCAAGAGGTACGCATCATGAGCGAACATCGCGAAGTCGTCATCATCGGGTCGGGCCCTGCGGGGCTCACCGCCGCCATCTACACCGCCCGGGCCAACCTGAACCCCGTCATCTTGGAGGGCGAGCCGTCCTCGACGAGCGATCAGCCCGGCGGTCAGCTCATGTTGACCACCGAGGTCGAGAACTTCCCGGGGTTCCCCGAGGGCATCACGGGCCCCGAGCTCATGATCAACCTCCGGTCCCAGGCGAGCCGCTTCGGAGCGACGATCCTCACGGTGAAGGCGTCCAAGGTCGACTTCTCCGAGCGCCCGTTCAAGGTCTGGGTCGGCGACACCGATGCCGAGCCCACCTACATCGCCGAATCCGTGATCGTCGCCACCGGCGCCCAGTCGCTCATGCTGGGCCTCGAGGCCGAGCAGCGCCTCATCGGACACGGGCTCTCGACCTGCGCGACCTGCGACGGGTTCTTCTTCCGCGGTCACGACATCTGCGTCGTCGGTGGTGGCGACTCCGCCGTCGAGGAGGCCACGTTCCTCACGCGGTTCGCCGATTCGGTGACGATCATCCACCGCCGTGACTCGCTGCGGGCGTCGAAGATCATGCAGGACCGAGCCCACTCCAACCCCAAGATCAAGTTCCTGTGGAACTCCGTCGTCGACGATGTGCTCGGTGAGACGTCGGTCAAGGCGGTTCGGGTCCGCAATGTCGACACCGGCGAGGTGACCGAACATGCCTTCAGTGGCATCTTCGTCGCCATCGGCCACCGTCCGACCACCGACCTCTTCGCCGGCCAGCTCGAACTCAAGGACAACGGCTACATCGTGACCGACGGCAAGAGCACCCGCACCAACGTCGAGGGCGTGTTCGCCTGCGGCGATGTGCAGGACGACTACTACCGGCAGGCGATCACCGCCGCAGGCTCTGGTTGCGCCGCGGCCATCGACGCCGAACGTTGGCTCGAGGCACAGGCCGGCTGAGCCGCGACGACACCGCCCGATCGAACGAAGGAACCTCACGCACGTGACCACGACCGAGACCACACCCGCGCCCCGCGACGTGGACGACCTCATCAAGTACGACGTCGTCGACGGCATCGCCCGCATCGTCATCAACGCCCCGGGACAGGGCAACGCCTTGGCGGGCGACATGCGCGACCGCCTCGCCGATCGATTCTTCGAGGCGTCCGAGGACCTCAACGTCCGCGCCGTGGTGCTTCGTGGTGCCGGCGATCGCCACTTCTGCACCGGCGCTGCGCTCGGTGGCGCACAGCGACCCACACCGCCCAAGCCCGAGGGTGCACCCGATCGTGCCTCCGGCGATGCGGCTCGCCTCATCCGGACCGGGTGGCAGCGGCTGGTCGGCTCCGTCCTCGATTGCGAGAAGCCCGTGATCGCTGCGGTCAACGGGACGGCCGCCGGCGGCGGCGCCCAACTCGCGCTCGCGTGCGACCTCGTCGTGCTCGCCGACAACGCCAAGTTCATCGAGGTGTTCGTGCGTCGCGGCATCATGCCCGACGCCGGCGGCTGTTACCTGTTGCCGCGCCTCGTCGGACTGCAGCGGGCCAAGGAGCTCATGTTCCTCGGTGAGGACTGCGATGCCGTGACTGCAGAGCGAATCGGGCTCGCCAACCGGGTCGTTCCCGCTGCCGACCTCGACGCCACAACCGATGAGCTCGCAGCAAAGTTCCTCACGCTGCCGACCCGCGCCATCGCGCTCACGAAGCGACTGACGAACCGGAGCTTCGAGTCGAGCCGCGAGCAGTCGTTCGACGACGAGGCGCTCTTCCAGGAGCTCATCACGGGGACATCGGACTGCCAGGAGGGCCTCGCTGCGTTCGCCGAGCGCCGCACTCCCCAGTTCCGGGGCTGGTAGGGCACCGCACCTCGCGGAATTTCGCCCCCCGTCCCACTGTTGAAGCTCACGAACCCCCCATGAAAGGACATCCGATGGCTGCGGGAATCTCCCACCTCACCGATTCGACCTTCTCCGAGGAAGTGGTCGCCTCCGACGTTCCCGTCCTCGTCGACTTCTGGGCCGAGTGGTGCACCCCCTGCAAGATGATCGCCCCGATCCTCGAAGAGATCAGTGCCGAGAACGAAGGCAAGATCCGCATCGCCAAGATCGACGTCGATGCCAACCCGGCACTCGCCCGTCAGTTCGACGTCATGAGCATCCCGACGCTCATCCTGTTCAAGGACGGCGAGGTCGAGCACCGCATGGTCGGCGCCAAGGGCAAGGCCCAGCTCGTGGAGGAGCTCTCGCCCTACCTGTAGGGCCGATTCCGCCTCGGGGTCGCTCCGTTAGGCTGGGTCACTGCGCTCCCTGCCAACACTGGCCCCTCCGCCGGTCGCCCCGAGGTTCCCGCCCATGTTCCAACAACTCACGAGCGGCGATGCCGGGCCCGAAGTCAGCGAGTTGCACGAACGACTCCAGGCACTCGGGTTCCTCGCGCAGCTCCCTGATGCCTACGAGGACGCCACACGCGACGCGGTGGCGTCCTTTCAGCGTTCCCGCGGCCTCGATGTGAGCGGTGTCTGTGACCCCCACACGTGGCGTGCGCTCCTCGAGGCAGAACACCAGTTCGGTGCACGGGCCCTGTACCTGTCCTCGCCCATGCTGCGTGGCGACGATGTCGCCACACTCCAGCTCCGCTTGGGGTCGCTCGGCTTCAACGCCGGCCGCGTCGATGGGATCTTCGGCCCCAACACCCAACAGGCTGTGCGCGAGTTCCAGCGCAACACCGACCTGATGGTCGACGGTGTGTGTGCCCGGGACACGGTGTCGCAGCTCAATCGCCTCACGGCGCGGAGCAGCAACATCTCCATCGCCGGGATCCGCGAGCGCGAATCCCTCTCGCGCCGCTCACCCGACCTGGCCGGTCTCCGCGTGGCGGTCTGCCATCAGGGCACCGACAACGGGCTGGTCGGCGCGCTCGGCGCCGATCTCCACCTCGCCGAGGCCGTCGTTTCGGTCTCGAGCAGCGACGACTGGTCAGCGCTGGCCACGATCACCAACGGATTCGACGCCGACGTGTGCCTGGCAATCGAGGTCGTCGATGCCCCCGGTGTGGAGATCGCCTATTACGCGACCGACGGCTTCCAATCCGAAGCGGGTCGCCTGTTGGCCGAAGCCCTCATCCGCCAGCTCCCCCATCCGCCGGGGTGGGGTCCGAGCGTGGCCCACGGCATGCGCCTGCCCATCCTTCGCGAGACCCGGTGTCCCACGGTTCGCATCAAGCTCGGTCCGGTCGCCGAAATCGCCGAGATGCACTCGCTGCTCGTGGCTGCGGCGAATCGCGCCCTTCGATCCTGGATCCAACCGACGCCGTAGCAGTCGTCGCGCCTCGCCGACGGCTGGGCGCGGCGCCGAACCGTCCAGTTGACGGTCGGAGCCTGTGGACAACCGACCCTCAACCCTCGGCCTCCACCTTCGGATCGCACTTATCCCCACCTTTAGCCACAGGCTGTGGATGAAGGTGAGTTATCCACCGATCGTGCCGAACCTCCACACGACGGTGAGGCCGAGCCGAATCAGGTCGTCGACGAGTTGATGATGCGGTAGATGCGCTCGAGGTCCTCCAGATTGGCGAACTCGATGTTCATCTTGCCCTTCTTGGCGCCCATCTCGACCTTCACGCGCGTGTCGAGCCGCGCCGACAGCAACTCCTCCAGCTCGAGGAGGCCAGGTGGACGCAGACGGCGGCGGTCCGGTGAGGGGTCGGGGCTCGTCGGGGCGAGTTGCTCCTCGAGCTCTTCGCGTTCGCGGATGAGCTGCTCGGTGGCGCGCACCGACAGGTCCTCCGCGACGATCCGCTTGGCGAGCGCCTCCTGGTACGCGCGGTCTGGGGTCGACAGCAACACCTTGGCGTGTCCGGCCGAAACCGATCCATCGCTGATGGCTCGCTGCACCGTCGGAGGCAACTGGAAGAGCCGGAGCAGGTTGGCGACCGAGCTGCGGCTCTTGCCGACGCGCTTCGCAGCCTGCTCCTGCGTCAGACCGAAATCATCGATCAACTGTTGGTACGCCGCCGCTTCCTCGAGCGGGTTGAGGTCAGCGCGGTGCAGGTTCTCGACGACCGCCTGCTCCAGCGCACCGAGCTCCTCGACCGCCTTGACCACGGCGGGGATCGTCTGCAGACCGGCACGCCGGGCAGCACGCCACCGACGCTCGCCCGCGATCAACTCGTACTGGCCGGCGTCCTCGCTCGGTCGCACGAGGACGGGCTGAAGGACGCCGAGCGACCGCACCGACTCGACCAGGGAGTTCAGTGCTTCCTCGTCGAACACGGTCCTGGGCTGGTGCCGGTTCGCATGGATGGCACTCACGGGGAGGTCCCGGAGGCCTTCGATGGAGGAGCCACCGCCGGTCGCGGCCCCCTCGGTCGGGATCAGGGCGCCGAGCCCCTTTCCGAGCCCACTACGACGAGACACGGTGCACCTCCCTGGCCAACTCGCGATACGCCACAGCGCCGCGGGAACTCGGATCGAACGATGTGATCGGCTGGCCGTACGACGGGGCCTCCGACAAGCGGATGTTGCGGGGGATGACATTGCGGCACACGACGTTGCCGAAGTGCTCGCGCACCTCCGTCGAAACCTGTTCCGCCAACTTGGTCCGCCCGTCGTACATCACCAGGATGATCGAGCTCAGCTCCAGCGCAGTGTTCAGGTTCTTCTGCACCAGGTTGATGTTGCGAATCAACTGACCCAACCCCTCGAGCGCGTAGTACTCGCACTGGATCGGGACCATGACCTCGTCGGCAGCCGCCAGCGCGTTCACCGTCAGGAGGCCGAGCGACGGCGGGCAATCGATGAGGATGTAGTCGTAGTCGTCCTTGACCCGACTGATGGCATTCCGAAGGCGCATCTCCCGGCTCATCGCGGGGACGAGCTCGATCTCCGCACCCGCCAGATCCAGACTGGCCGGTGCGATGAAGAGATTGCGGACCGACGTCGACTCGACGCAGTCCTCGAGCGGCACCTCGGCGAGGAGGACGTCGTAGATGGAGAAGTCGAGCGCCCGCGAGTTGATGCCCAGCCCGGTGGTGGCGTTTCCTTGGGGATCCAGATCGATGATCAGCACCCGGTGGTCGTCCTCGGCGAGGGCCGCGCCCAGATTGATGGTGGTCGTCGTCTTGCCGACACCACCCTTCTGGTTGGCGAGGGCAATAACACGGGGAAGGGGCCGCGGCTTCAACGGTGCCTGGTCGGGCAGGGGGTCGGACCCGGCCTCCTCGTGGTGAGCAACGTCGTCGGCGATGTCCTCGTCGTCCTCGTCGTCATCTGCCAGATCCTCGGGCTCATCCACGGCATCGTCCACGTGTGGAGCGTCCTGAGCGTCGTCATGATCGGAGTCGTTGTCGGCCATCTCGGCCACGAACTCGACGGCGGGGGTGGTGCTCTCGGCAGTGTCGAACTCGACGGGCTCAGGATCGGCTGGACGCTCATCGGAACGAGCGTCGGAGCCGAACCCGTCGGCGAGCGGAGGTGACTCCAGCTGATCGACCGCTGGTGTGAACGAGGCGGGAGCCGCCAGGGGCGATTGATCACCCGCCGCGTCGCTGTCAGTGGGATCGTCGTACTCGGCGTCGGTGTCGGAGGCAGCGGGGCCGTCGCTCGACTCGTTCGGAGGCATCACGTTGATCGGCGTCGTTCCCCAGGTGAGTCCGGACCCCGGCGAGGGTGTGCTGGCGACTCCGCCGGCGTGGTCATTCCCGGGCAAGGGGGGAGTCTGGACACCAGGACCATCGGTGGGCGATCGATCGGACTGAGGGGCTTCCGATCCGGGTGGTTCCGTCGCCACGCCATCTTGTCCAGGAGACCGGGAGGATCGACCCCAAGCGCTGCGCCATCCGTAGTCACTCCGGGACTCTTCGCTACTCACATCCAACTCCAAGACCGTGGGGCACGGGCGCGCCGCGCAGACAGTCCATCTTCCCGGGTGGGGTGTGGGGAGTCAAGGACCCCCGCCGACGTCGCGTTCGCTGTTCCACGTGGAACAGCGAACGCCCGCAGCGGAACCAGCTCCCGTCTGACCGAACTGCAACGCCATCTGTTCCACGTGGAACATCTCTAAGTGCGTCAGGTGATCGGCGGAAGCATCCATGGCCAGTCTGTTCCACGTGGAACATGACCAATCTGGCCCGACCGTCAGAAGCGAGGTCGTTTGGCCGGAACTCCGACCGGCCGAGGGACATCCACCAGGCCGACCTCACACCGACACAACTCCCTGATCGTCGCGGTCGTGAAGTCGTGGGTCCGGCCCGGGACCAACCCGAGGACCGCAAGGCCCTCGGCCGGCCACCGGTCCTCGGAGCCCTTGGGTTCGCTGACGAAGAGGCGGGCATCGAGGCGAAGGAACGCAGCGACGCATTCGGCGGTCACCGCTGGGTTTCCGAACGACCGGGCGACGGCGACATCGAACTGCTCACGGAGTTGGGGGTCTCGGGCGAGCGTCTCTGCCCGACCGCCCACCACCGACACCGAGGCGCCAAGGTCCAGCTGCCGAACCGCATCACGAAGGAAGGCGACTCGACGCTCGTTGGCATCGAGCAACGTGAGTGACA
>CALMLJ010000410.1 GCA_937868025.1 uncultured Acidimicrobiaceae bacterium | reverse complement strand
GCCGGCTCGACGCCTGACCTACCGGTACGGCAGATCGACGACGAACTCCGCACCCGGCCCGTCGCGCCCGGTCACCCGGATCGTGCCGCCGTGCGCCTGCACGATGCCGCGGCAGATGGCGAGCCCGACGCCGCTCGATCCGGGCAGGGCGCCAGATCGGAAGGGTTGGAAGATCGCCTCGGCCTCCTCGGGATCGACCCCGGGCCCTTCGTCGATCACCGAGAACCGCACCGACGAGAAGGTCGTCACGGCGGTGAGCCCGACGACACCCGTCGGGCCCGAGTGACGGACGGCGTTCTCGAGCAGGTTGGTGAGGACCTGGTCCAGTTGGGTGAAGTCGGCCTGGAGCGCCGGGAGGCCCGGCTCGAGTTCGACCCGCAAGTCGACGCCGTCGAGGACACGCCGGAGCCGTTGGGTCACGTGGTCGACGAGTTCGCCGACGTCGACCGCTTGCCGGTGGGGTTCGAGCTGCCCTGACCGCAAGCGGCTGAGGTCGAGAAGGTTCGCGACGAGTCGGTCGAGCCGGTCGGTCTCGTCGAGGACGATCGACTGGAGCTTCGCCCTGGTCGCGTCGTCGTAGTGCGGCGACTGCATGAGGTCCGACGTCGCAGCGCTGATGACGGCGAGCGGTGTGCGGAAATCGTGCGACACGGAACGCATCAGGAGCTCCCGCTGTTCCTCGAGGTGGCCGAGCGCCTCGACGCGGCGGGCGACCACCGAGCCCACGGCGAGGGCAACGGCGAGGAACACGACGAGCGCGACGACGTCCTGGGTGAGTTCGACGCGCGGCGACCCGAACGGCGGGATGATCAGGCTGAAGGCCAGCGTCCCGACAACGGCAACGAACACCGCGGCCCGCTGGCCACCGAGCACGGCGGCAGCGACGACCGGCACGACCATCACGAGCGCCTCGATCACCCGCGCCGACGAATCGTGCACGAGCCAGAACACCACGACGGTGCTCAGCACCATCGAGAGTCCGACCGCGCTCCCGAGCGCCGGGCGCACACGCACCGACAGCAAGGAGTTCAGGCGGTCTCCGAACCGGGGCATACGACAGCCTGCCACGAGGGGCCCGGCCGTGGAACCGTGGCCCGTCTCAGGTCAGGTCGGCGAGGACCTTGCGCATGTCGGCGACGGCGCGCAGGGTTCCCCGAACCGTGCCCGTCACCTTGGATCGTCCGATGCGGGGCCGGTAGGGCACCGCCACCTCCTCGATCGTCCAGCCGGCCTGCGCGGCGCGCACCACCATCTCGAGCGGCCAACCGAAGCGGCGGTCGACAATTCCGAGGTCGTCGAGCGCGTCCCGCCGCATCGCCCGCATCGGGCCGAGATCAGTGAGGACCGCTCCGCTGATCCGGCCGAGTCGATGGGCGAGATACCGGTTGGCGAGCCGGGCGTGCGGTGGCCAGGACCGCCAGCCGACCGCCTGGCGGGCCCCGAGGAGCAGGTCGACCCGCCCGGCGAGCACGGGGTCGCACACGAGCGGGAGATCCTGCGGATCGAGGCTCGCGTCGGCGTCGCAGAAGGCGACGACCTCGGCGGTCGCGACGGCGAGGCCAGCCGCACACGCCGCGCCGAACCCGCGCCGCGATTCGTGCACCACGAATGCACCCAGCCGCTCGGCCACCTCGGCCGTCCCGTCGGTCGACCCGTTGTCGACGACGATCGCCCGATACGACGTCGGCATCCGCGGGAGCACCCACTCCAGGGCCTCTGCCTCGTCGAGTGCGGGGAGGATCACGTCGACGCCTGCCACGGGAGCAACCTAGGCGACGGCGTAGGGTGCGCCCGGATGGGAGCGGATCGGGACCACGTCGACACGCGCCGGGGACAGCTCGTGGGCCTCGTGGGCTGGATGGCGCTGATCGTGATGGCTGTGGTCTGGCCTCGATGGTGGCCGCTTCCCGATCGCTCCGGTGTCAATGCCCCGCCGTTCTACGGTCGATGGGGATGGCACGACCTCGCGGGCATCGCGCCGGCGGTCGGCGTCGCGGCGCTGCTCGTGTTGGCGTGGCCGCTCGTGACCGATCGCCTCGCCACGTCACCGCTCGCCGTCGTGACGGGTGCCGCCTCCGCGCTGTGGGCGGTGGTGCTCGCCGGGTCGGCCGGCGTCGAACAGCTGTGGTCACCACTCGCGAACCGGCACGGCTACCTCGGTGTCGGCGCCGACCTCGACGCCGGCGCGTTCCTGCGGACCTTCGTCGAGCGGCTCGGCAACTACCCGACGCACGTGAAGGGCCACCCGCCCGGGATGCCGCTACTCCTCCGGGCGATGGACACCGTCGGTCTCGGCGGCCCGCGGTGGGCAGCGGTGCTCTGCTTCGTCGTCTGGGGGATCGGCATCGCGGCCGTCGTGCTGACCGTCCGCGAGCTCGGCGGCGAGGCGGCAGCGCGGCGCGCCTGCGGAACGATCGCCTTCCTCCCCGCCGCTGTCTTCGCCGGCACCACCTTCGATGCCTTCTTTGCCGGCGCGATCGCCGTGACCGTCGCCGCGCTGGTGTGGTCCGTGCGCCGGACCGGGTGGCGAGCCGACGCGGTCGCCGTGGTCGGCGGTGCCCTGGCATCAGGGTGCCTGCACCTCTCCTACGGCTTCGTGCCGCTGGCACTGATCCCGTTGGCGCTCGCGACACGGGAGCGTCGCGCTCGGCCACTCCTGCTGGCCGGCTTCGGTGCCGCGGTCGTGGTCGCGTTGTTCGTCGCCGGCGGCTTCTGGTGGCTCGATGGTCTCGACGCGACCCGCGGCTTCTACGCCGAGGGGATCTCGCAGTTCCGGCCGTACTCCTATTTCGTGTTCGTGGGGAACCCTGCCGCCCTCGCGTTGGCGCTCGGTCCCGTCGTTGCGGCCGGTCTCGGCGCCCTGGCGGTCCGTGGTGCGCGGGCAGCGTGGTCGGAGCGGTGGCCGCTCCTGGCGGCCACGTCGCTCGCCGCCGTTGCGGCGGCCGACCTCAGTGGCCTGTCCAATGCCGAGGTCGAGCGGATCTGGTTGCCGTTCATGCCGTGGATCGCCGTTGCGGCAACAGCCGTCGTCACCCAGCGATCTCGACGGTGGTGGTTGGCGATCTCACTGACGCTCGGACTCGCCCTCCAGGTCGGCCTGGTGACACCGTGGTGATCCAGGAGGTACGTCCATGACCGATCGTGTGCTCGTCACCGGCGGATGCGGGTTCATCGGCTCCGCGATCGTCGACCAGCTCGTCGACCGCGGCGTCGACGTGGTGGTGCTCGATAACCTCGCGCCCGACGTCCATCCGAAGCGCCCCGACTACCTCCGCAGCGAGGTCCACTACGTCGAGGCCGATGTCGTCGACGCCGCAGCGTGGCGCTCCGCCCTCGACGGTGTCGACGCGGTGTGCCACCAGGCGGCGCGGGTCGGGCTCGGCGAGGACTTCGGCGACGTCGGTCGGTACGTCGGCGACAACGACGTCGGCACGGCGGTCGGGCTGGGCGTCCTGCACGACATCGGGTTCGACGGTCGCCTCGTTCTCGCGTCGTCGATGGTGGTGTACGGAGAGGGCAGGTACCGCTGCGAGGAGCACGGCGATGTCCGACCCGGTCCCCGCCGCCGATCCGACCTCGATGACGGCAACTACGAACCGCCGTGCCCGCGCTGCGGTCGATCACTCGCCTGGGCGCTGGTCGACGAGTCCGCCCCCACCGACCCGCGCAACGTCTACGCCGCCACCAAGCTCCATCAGGAACACCTGTGCGCAGCCTTCGGACGCGAGCACGGCATCGCGGTGACAGCGTTCCGCTACCACAACGTGTACGGGCCCCGGATGCCGAAGGACACTCCCTACGCCGGCGTGGCTTCGATCTTCCGAAGCGCGCTCGAACGCGGCGAGGCACCACGGGTGTTCGAGGACGGCGGCCAGATGCGCGACTTCGTGCACGTCGCCGACGTCGCCCGCGCCAACGTCGCCGCGTTGCTCGACGGCGACCCCTACGACGGTCCGCTCAACGTCGCGAGCGGCTCGCCGCACACCGTGCTCGACCTGGCCGAGGCGCTCTGCGTCGCGAGCGGTCCGGGTGCCCCATCACCCGACGTCGTCGGTGGGCACCGTCTCGGCGACGTTCGCCACGTCGTCGCCTCGGCGCGTCGGCTCGAGGAAGCGCTGGGTGTCGCCGCCGCCGTGACGTTCGCCGAGGGCATGGCCGAGTTCGTGACCGCACCGCTGCGATAGGCCGCCTCGGGCTCAGGGTGCCGGCAGGGGCAGCCGCACCGTGAACACGCACCCGCCGTGGACGTTGCGCACGTCGATCGCTCCCGAGTGGGCCTCGACCAGGCCACGGGCAATGGCGAGCCCGAGACCGCCACCGCCGCGTTCGGACGCCGGGGTGCGGGCGGCGTCGCCGCGATAGGCCAGGTCGAAGACTCGGTCGATCTCGGCGTGGGGAATGCCTCCGCAGCCGTCCTGCACGATCAGTTCGGCGTGATCGTCCGCGGCGCGCACCTCGACGCGCACCTGCCCTCCGGAGGGGGTGTGCCGAATCGCGTTGTCGAGCAGGTTGTGCACGACCCGCAGCATCTCCGGCGACGACACGTCGAGCTCGGGCGCGGCACCGACCATCTCGCCGGTGAGCTGCACCCCCTTCGCCCCCGCTGCAGGAGCCGCCGACGCCACCGCGTCCGACACGAGGTCGCCGAGCGAGATGCGTTCGACGGCCAGGCTCACCTGTTCGACCTGGAGACGGGAGAGTTCGAACAGGTCGTCGACGAGTTGGGCGAGGCGCTCCGACTCGACCTGGATTCGGGAGTGGTAGTTGGCGATGGTGTCCGGTTCGTCGACGACGCCGTCGGAGAGGGCTTCGGCCATGACCCTGATGCCGGCGAGCGGGGTCCTCAGGTCGTGACTCACCCACGCCACCAACTCACGCCGCGACCGCTCCAGGGCTTCCTGGCGGGCGTGACCGTCGGCGATCATGCGGCGTCGGCGTTCCAACTCGTCGACGAGCAGCAAGGTGACGATCACCCCGACCACCCCGGCGGCGCAGACGATGACGCCCAAGGCGCTGAGATCGTGGGGCGACACGAACATCGCTCGCGCCGCGGCCCACGATCCGAGCCCGAGACAGAGCGCCGGCGTGACCGCGACGACCGCGGCACGGACCCGAAGGGCCCGGCCCGGGGTGCCCCCGGCTCGCATCGGGGCGACCACGAGCAGGCCGACCAGCGCACACACGAGCGCGACGCCGAACGACGTGCCGATCAGCTCGACAGCATCACCGGCAGGGATGCCCGCAGCCGCGGCGACGACCGCAGCCGCGGTCAGCCCGACCGCCGTCACGCCGGCGACGACCCCCGACAACGCCCTCATGCCGTCACCCGGTCGACGTCGGTCATCGAGGAGCCGACCCACCGGTAGCCCACACCCCACACGGTCGTGATCCGGTCGGGGTGACTCGCGTCGTCCTCGATCTTCTCGCGGAGTCGGCGGACGTGGACGGTGACGGTGGACGAATCGCCGAACGAGTACCCCCAGACGTGCTGCAGCAGCTCCTCGCGCCGGAACGCCCGGCCGGGGTGGCGCATGAGGAAGACCAGCAACTCGAACTCGCGGGCCGTCAACGCGATCGCAGCACCGTCACGCGACACCTGCCGGCCGGGCACGTCGACCACGAGGTCACCGTCGCTGAGCTCCACCGGCGTGCCGGGAACGGCACCCGCCAGCGGACCGGCGGCACGCCGGAGCACGGCCTTGACCCGAGCGGTGAGTTCCTTCGCCGAGAAGGGTTTGGCAACGTAGTCGTCGGCACCGAGCTCGAGCCCGATGACGCGGTCGGACTCCCCGCCCTTGGCCGTGAGCATGATCACCGGCGTCGGGGCGGCCGCTCGGAGCCGACGGCAGACCTCGAGGCCGTCCATCCCCGGGAGCATCAGATCGAGGATGACGAGCATCGGCGGATCGGCGATGGCCCGGTCCAACGCGACCGCGCCGTCCCCCACCGCCTCGACGCGGTACCCAGCGAGTTGCAGGTACCGCGTGAGCACCTCGGCGACGTTCGGGTCGTCGTCGACGACGAGGATCCGGTCCGGGTCGGGTTGCATCGGGTCAGCGTACGCCCGCGCCCTCCGTCCCGACGTTTCGACGCGACCCCCCGTCCGAGTGTTTCGATTTCCGTAAGCGGGGTAGGGCCGTCGAATGGACATCCGCATCGTAAGTTCGAACCCATGAAGGTCATCGTGTTGGCAAAGGAGCCGAAACCCGGTCGGGTGAAGACCCGGCTGTGCCCACCCTGCAGCCCCGACCAGGCCGCCCGCCTCGCCGAGGCAGCCCTCGCCGACACGTTCGCCGCGGCGATCGCCAGCGGCGCCGACGAGGTGATCGCCGTCCTCGACGGCCGGCCCGGCCCGTGGTGCCCTCCGGGAGTCCGGGTCGTCCCCCAGGTGGACGGGCCGTTCGACCGACGGCTCGCCGCCGCCTGGGATGCCGTGGGCGGACCGGCCGTACAGATCGGCATGGACACACCCCAGACGACCGCGGCGCACCTCGACGCGGCGATGACCGAACTGGCGGGCCCCGGCACCGACGCCGTGCTCGGCATGGCCAACGACGGCGGGTGGTGGATCATCGGTCTGCATCGCGCCGACCCCGCCGTCTTCCTCGACATCCCGATGAGCTGCAGCGACACGGGGGTGCGTCAGCGGCGCCGCCTCACCGATCTCGGGCTCACCGTCCGGGACGTCGAGCCGCTCACCGACGTCGACTCGATCGACGACGCGCTGCTCGTCGGGTCGCTCGCCCCCGACACCCGCTTCGCCCGCGCCCTCGCGGCGATGTCGCTCCCCGTCGGGCAGGCGTCGTGAGCGCCCCGTCACCGACCACGGTCCTGCGCAGCACCGACGGCGACGTCCTGCCCTTGGACGTCGACGCGTGGCGGCGGTGCGCCGACGCCCTGGAGATCGAGCTCCTCGAGGACCTCACCGCGCCCGTCATCGACGTCGGGTGCGGTCCCGGCCGCATCGTGGAGGCCGTCGCGTCGAGCGGGCGGATGGCGATGGGGGTCGACACCTCGCCGGCGGCGAGCGCCGAAGCCGGCCGCCGCGGCGCTCCCGTGCTCACCCGCTCGATCTTCGACCCCCTCCCGGGCGAACGGCGCTGGGGTTCGGTCGTGGTGCTCGACGGCAACATCGGCATCGGCGGCGATCCCCATGCGTTGCTGCGGCGGGCCCACGAGTTGCTGGCGCCTTCGGGCACGGTGATCGTCGAGGTCGGCGCCCCCGGCACGGAGAGCGACCGGCTCACCGTCCGGGTCGAACGCGGCGATCACTGCGGGCCGTGGTTCCCCTGGGCCCGGGTGTCAGCCGACCGCATCGAGCACTACCTGACCCTCGCCGGGTTGCTCCCCGACGGGGTCGAGTGCCGCGGGCACCGGTGGTTCGCCACAGCTCGGCGGCCGGCATGAGGACTCCCTCGTGACAACGCCGGCTCCGCTCCGTTGGGTCGAACGCCGCCCCAAGAGCCGGCTCCACGAGCCCCGCGTCGCCGCCCTCCTCGGCATCGCGCTCGGCGTCGCCTTCGTCCTGTGCTTCGGCACCGGCGTGCTCAGCCACCTGATCCAGCAACCTCCCGCCTGGTTCCACTGGCCGTCGCGTCCGGCCGGCTTCTACCGG
>CALMLJ010000409.1 GCA_937868025.1 uncultured Acidimicrobiaceae bacterium | reverse complement strand
ACAACACTGATTCTCCGGCGGTGACTCCGCCCATGCCGATGTTCTCGGTGGCGCCCCGGCAGGCCTCCCCCGAACCCTCCGTTGCACCTGCAACCGACCCCGCCGACCCCGCCGACGCCGCCCACACGACACCCCCGGCATCGGTGCCGGGCGCCGGATCCTTCGACGTGGGCAGCCCCGAGTCCGTTCCGGTGCCGGCCAACGCCGGCCCGAACCCCGACTTCCCCAACAACGCCGTACCCGGCGCCCCCGTTCCGGACCGCACCGACGTGCGCGGGCCGGCCGAGTCCGAGCTCGTCGACGGCCCGTCCGCCCTCGCCGAGGTTCCGTCCAACGCCCCGCTCCTGCCGGCTCGGCAGGTACCCACCGCCGGCCTGGCGCTTGCCCGAGCCAACGACGGCCTGCCGATGGTGCTCGACCCGTTCGCTGTCGCGAGCCGTGCTGTCCTCGTACTGATCGGTTCGGTCGAACCGGCCAAACACATCGCACGCACCGCCATCGAGATGTCGATCGAGCACGACTCGAGCGCCGCGATCGACGTGGTGATCCCCCGGGCGATCGACCTGGTGCTGCGCCGTGCCGCCCACCTCGTGTCGATCGGCGCCGGCCCCAAGGTCGTCGACCACTACACCGAACGCCTCGAGCTGTGGCGCCGCCTCGCCCGCCGGTCCGGGCTTGAACCCGCTGCGATCGTGCTCACCCTCGCGCCGTTCCCGATCCCGACCGTGGCATCGATGCTCCGGGTCTCGTTGGCGGAGGTCGAGGCGTGCATCGACGACTGGTACGCCGGCATCGACCCCGACGACAGCCGTCCGCGAAGCATCGCTCCGGCGCCGGAACCGGTGATCGACCTACGCGACTCGGCGCGGAACCCGGCGACCCCGGCACACTCCCCGGCGCATTCGTCGCCGTCCACCACGACCCGACGGTCCCACCGTCGATCGGGCTGGGCACGATTCCGGATCCGCCAGGCCTGACCACGGCGCTCGTCGGCGGGCCCGACGTCGGGCGCGTCCACACGGGAGGAATCCACCGCACCCCGCGGCACACTGACCGTGAGGTCTCACCGTGCTCCGCAACCGCCGCGCCACTCCTCGGACCAACGCGTCGGAGGAGCAGTTCCAAGCCCTGATCGCCGACCACGCCGAGGTGATCTACCGAGTCGCGTACTCGGTCGTGCGTGACGAGCACCTCGCCGAGGACATCGTCCAGGAGACGATCATCAAGGCCTGGCAGGCCCTTCCCAGCTGGCGCGGTGACGGATCTCTCCGCGGCTGGGTGCTCAGCATCGCCCACAACACCGCCGTGTCCTACCTGCGACGCATGCGGGACACCTCGACCGAACCCGCGCGGTTGCCCGAACGGGCCAGCTCCGCCGACGTGGAACGCGAGACCGACGCCCGCGCCGACCTCGATCGTCTCCGGCTCGCGCTCGCCGATCTCGACGAGCTGAGCCGCAGCATCGTCGTGATGCGCGACCTGGACGGCCTCCCCTACCAGCAGATCGCCGAGGCGCTCGACGTGCCGTTGGCCACCGTGAAGACCCGACTCCTCCGTGCCCGGCGGGAGTTGCAGCGCGTCGTCGAAGCAGGAGTGCACACATGAACACCGAGCAACCACCATTCGACGGCGACGTCGACGCCGACCTGGAGTCGGAGCTGGCGGCGACCGACGACGTCCTCCACCGGTCGCTCGCTCAGCTTTTGGCGCCACCGGCCGATCTGGAATCGAGGACACAGGACCACGTGGCCAACAGTCTGATGAGCCGATCGCTCCTGGGAACGGGTGCCGACCTGCTCACCGTGGGGTGGCAGACGCTCCGACTGATGTGGTCCGAGCCCGAGCCCGATGCCGACGAGACGGAGGTGACACGATGATCGAGGGGAACCGCTGGATCATCGCTGTCGTCGCGCTGGCCGCGAGCCTGCTCCTCGGCGAGATCGCCGGCCGGATCGTTCGGGCGTCGATGAACCGGCCCGACCGGTCGAACGAGATCCGCGAGATGGCTCGTCCCGTCA
>CALMLJ010000408.1 GCA_937868025.1 uncultured Acidimicrobiaceae bacterium | reverse complement strand
GGCGATCGGCGCCGTGGACGACCACCGCCCGCACCACGCCGTCGGAGGTCGACACGCGGAACGGGAGGGCGGGCTGACCGCCGACCGTGGTCGCCGTCCCCACGATCGGGGCGGCACCGAGACCCCGGCCCGCCTGCGCCGCGACGTCGGCGAGCACCGAGGCCACGGGGCGGCCGCCGAGCGCCAACTCGACCGACGTCACCGAGATGAGACTGCCGTCGGGACCGTCGAGGTCGTACTCGGTCCGGGTCACGGTGCCCGATGCGGTGGCGACCGGCACCGACGCCACCCGGGGCGGGGTCGGAAAGCTGACGGCGAAGCCGCCCACAACCGTGCCCGGAGCCCCGGTGGTCGTCGGCGCCACCGGCTCGGTGGACGGTGGCGAGCTGGACTCGGTGGACGAGGTCGTCGTCGACGAGGTCGACGCGGCGGACGTCGAGGTCGAGGTCGAAGCGGCGGTGGACGGGGTCGGCGCGGAGGAGGGTGACGCCGGGCCTCGATCCGTTCCGGCACCGGCGCCCGCGACGGTCGACGGGGATCCGTCGGTCAGGGCCACGATCCCCGCGAGGAGCGCGACGACGATGACCGCGGCGAGCGCGATGGTCAACGACCAGCTCGGCTCGCCGGCGGTGTGGTCGGTTGCCCCAGCGTCGACCATGGTGACGGCGCCTAGCTGCCCAGCAGATCGGCGATGCGCTCCTTGGGGCGTCCGACGACAGCGCGGTCACCCTTCACGACGATCGGCCGCTGGAGGAGCTTCGGGTTCGCCGCCAGCAGCGGGATGACCTGCTCGGCGGTCTGGACATCGGCGTCGGTCAGGCCCAGCTGGGCAAAGTTGGCGTCGCGTCGCACCAGCTCGGTCACCGGGCCGTCCAGCTTCTCGACGATGGATGCGATCTCCTCGGCGTCGGGCTTCGTCTTGAGGTAGAGCACGACGTCGACGTCGACGCCAGCATCTGCCGCCATGGCGAGCGCGGTCTTCGAGGAGTTGCAGTTCGGGTTGTGGTACACGGTCACGTCGGCCATGGGCACAGCGTGACAGAAGCTCGCCGGCCCGAGGTCACCGCATGACGTTCTTTTCTCAGGAATCACCGAGCAACCGGCCGATGAGACAAGGCACGAACGCGATCCGTCCTGAGGAAACATGAATCAAGAACCGGCGATCAGCCAGCACGAACTCCGCTCCCCCGCCTCCGTCGACCTCGCGGGCATCCCGTTGTCGATGATCGAGGACATCCTCCTGCGGACGACGATCGCCGAGGGGCGGCCGTCGATGGTGCGGGTCGCCGAGCGGTTGCACTGCGGTGTCGGCGTCATCGAGAGCGTGGTCAGCTCGCTGCGGGACCGTCGCCTCATGGAGTACGAGGGCATGCAGGGTCGCACCTACCTGCTCTCGGTCACCGAGGCGGGCCGAGCCCACTCCCGCCAGCGCTCTGCCGAGTGCCGGTATGCCGGCCCCCTGCCGGTGCCGCTCGACCTGTACCAGCGGGTGGTCCGGGCGCAGCGCCCGAACGTGCATCTCGACCGCGACCAGCTGACCCATGCGTTCAGCGATCTGGTGATCTCGCCGGGGCTGATCGATCAGCTCGGCCCGGCCATCTGTGGCGACGGCGCCATCTTCCTCTACGGACCTCCGGGAACCGGCAAGTCGTCGATCGCCGAGCGCCTGATCCGGGCCTACCGAGACACGGTGCTCGTGCCGCACTGCGTCGAGGTGCAGGGCCAGATCATCAGCGTGTTCGATCCGATCCTCCACGAACCGGTCGAGAACCAGCCTGCGGAGCTCGACCCCCGCTGGGTCATGTGCCATCGCCCTGCGGTCATCGCCGGCGGCGAGCTGCATGCCGGCATGCTCGATCTCACCCTCGACCGTGAGGTCGGGACGTTCCTCGCTCCGCTCCAGTTCAAGGCCAACAACGGCATCCTCGTCATCGACGATTTCGGGCGCCAGGCGATGACACCCGAGGAGCTCCTGAACCGCTGGATCGTCCCGCTCGACCGACAGGTCGACTACCTCACACTCGGCGGCCGGAAGTTCCAGGTGCCCTTCGAGGTCAAGGTCGTGCTGTCGACCAACCTCGACCCGACGGCGCTCGGCGACGAGGCCTTCTTCCGCCGCATCCACAACAAGGTGTACATCGGCTGCCTCGACGACCAGCAGTTCGACTGGGTGTTGGCCCGCGTCGCGCAGGCGAAGCAGATCGAGGTCACCGAGGACGCCGCTGCCCGACTCCGCAGCGCCGCCCGCGCCCAGGGCGACGGCGAGCTCCGCGCGTACCTCCCCGGCGTGGTGTGCAAACTCGCCGTCGCGATCTGCCGGTACGAGAACGCTGCGGTTCGCCTCACCCCGGCCCTGGTCGACCGCGTCCTCGAACTGTACTTCGCCAAGACGGTGGCCGTCGGCACGCCGACGGGTTCGAGCGCGACGGGGGCCGCCCCGCAGGACGGCCCCTCGTCACTCGAATTCGAAGCGGCTCGGCTCGCCGCCGATCAGGCCTCCGAGACGGCCTCGAGCACGTCCATCTTGGCCGCACGGTAGGAGGGCCTCCACGCCGCAAGCACACCGATCACGAGCCCGGCGACCAGGATGATCACGAGCGTCGAGACCGGCAGTGCGAACGGTGACGACGCCGAGTCGGCGAGGACGGCTCGCGTCAGGGCCCACCCCAGGCCGATTCCCAGACCGACACCGCCGATCGTGCCGAAGGTCGACACGATGACCGCCTCCCACCGGACCATCCGCCGCAACTGCGTGCGGGTCGTGCCGACGGCGCGGAGCAGGCCCAACTCGCGGGTGCGCTCGTGCACCGAGAGCGCGATCGTGTTGGCAATACCCATGGCGGCGATGATGATCGCCAGGGCGAGCATCACGATGATGATGCCGAGGAGCGCATCGAGGTTGGCCGCAACCGAGTCGGTGTACTCCTGCTTGTCCTGGATCTTGGGCTTGCCGATCGGATCGGTGAACTGCTTGATGTCCTTGCGTGCCTTCGCCGGCGACGCCCCCTCGTCGAGCGTCACGAAGACCACGGCATCAGCCTTGATGGTCTGGTGGGGTGCGGTGGTCGCCCTCGAGAACAGGTAGCTGCCGACGATGTCCGCGTTGCGGTACACCATGGCCACGGTGCCCTGCTCCTTCGCGCCGTCGGGGTAGGACAGCTCGAGGGAATCGCCGAGCGACAACCGATTGTCCTTCGCGGTCTCCTCGCTGATGCCGACATCCCCGTCCCCGAAGTCAGCGGCCGACCCCTGCACGATGTCGAGGTCGAGGACCTTGGCGAGCTCGGGCACGTCGACCGCGCCGTAGAAGTCCGGGTCCTCGCCGTCGACGCCGACCTGGGCGACGCCGTACCCGAGGGCCGATTTCACCCCGTCGATGCCGGCGATCTGGCCGGCCAGTTCCGGCGGAAGGGTCGGGATGCCGAACCCGCCGTTGGCGACAACCAGATCCCCGCCGAAGGTTCGGTCGACCGAGTCGGTGATGAGGCTCTTCAGTGAAGCGATGAACACGCTGAAGAGCACCACGATGGCGACGCCGACGAGCAGCGCGGCCGCCGTCGAGGCCGTGCGCCGCGGATTTCGGATGGCGTTGTCCCGCGACAGCTCGCCGGTGATGCCGCCGGCCTTGGCGATGGGCGCCCCCAACAGTCCTGCTACTGGACGGGCGACCACCGGACCGAGCACGAGCATCGCGACGAGGATCACGAACGCGGCCGGGCCGGCGTAGTTGATCATGTTGTCGGGCTCGGCCAGCACCGACCACAGCAGCACACCGACACCAACGACGGCGAGCACCACGCCGATGACCGTGCGCCGGGTGCGCGGCACCTCGGATTCGAGCGCCGAGGCGCGCAGCGCCTCGATCGGCCGCACGCGGCTTCCCCGGCGAGCCGGGACGATCGCGGCGCCCAAGGTGACGACCACGCCGACGACGATGGCGATCACGATGCCGGACGTCTTGATGGTGAGTCCGCCGGCCGGCAACGCCAGACCGAACGCGTCGAACGCTGCCTTCAACAGCGCAGCAACGCCGATGCCACCGAACAGGCCGACGACCGACGCGAGGACACCGATCACCAGGGCCTCGACCATCGTGGCCTGCAAGACCTGCCCACGAGTCGCGCCGATCGCCCGCATGAGGGCCGACTCCCGGCTCCGTTGGGCGACGATGATCGAGAAGGTGTTGTAGATGCTGAACGTCGCCACGAACAGCGCGATCCCGGCGAACACCACGAGGAAGGTGGTGATGAATCCGAGGAAGTCGGCGTTGATGTCGGAGACGGCCTCGTCGGCCGCGGCCGTGCCCGTGAGCGCCTCGTTGCCCGAACCGATGACCGGCTCGATCCGCTTCAGCAACGCTTCTTCGGTGACACCCCGCTTCGCGGCCACCGCGATCTGGTTGACCTGTCCCGGCTCTCGGGTGAGGTGCGCTGCGGTGCCGGATTCGGAGAAGAACGCGTACGTGACGCCGACCTTGCTCGACCCGTCACCGAACTCGGCGATGCCGACGATGGTCACCTCGAGGGGCGTCGGCATGAGCAGCGTCGCGGTGCCGTTCAGCTTCAGCTTGCCGGTCTCGACCGTCTCGTCGTCGAGGATGACCTCTTCGGGACCCTCGGGGGCGCGCCCCTTGACGAGGTTGTACGGGTTGAGGCCGTCGTCGGGGTCCCAGTTGGCGGCCAGCGTCGGCGGGCCGCTGCCACCGATGCGCTCGCCGTCGGCCCCGATGACCTGGGCGAAGCCCGTGGTCTGGGCGGCGACCGCACGAACTCCGTCGATGCCGCGGATCGTGTCGGCCAACGATGCGTCGATCGTCTTGGCGCTGAAGCCGGTGTCGTCGTCACTGCCATCGGCCGGACGCTCAGGGCGAACAACGACATCGATGCCGGCGTACCCGGCCTTGAACAGCTTGTCGAAGTTGTCCCGGAGCGTGTCGCCGAGGACGAGCGTGCCCGACAGGAAGCTGACGCCGATCAGCACCGCGAGGAAGGTGCCGACGAGCCGCCGTTTGTGCGCCCAGGTGTTCTGGAGTGAGAGCTTGATCACGATCAGTCGCCCAGTCCGCGCATGACGTCGAGCACCGACGTCGCGGTCGGGTCGTCGAGATGACCGACGACCTTGCCGTCGGCGAGGAACAGCACCCGGTGGGCGTACGACGCTGCGACGGGGTCGTGGGTGACCATGGCGATGCTCTGGCCGAACTCGTCGACGCTGCGGCGCATGAACGACAGCACCTCAGCGCCGGAGCGTGAGTCGAGGTTGCCCGTGGGTTCGTCGGCGAAGACGATCTGCGGACGACTGACCAGCGCACGGGCGACGGCCACACGCTGCTGCTGACCACCCGAGAGCTCGGAAGGTCGGTGCGAGAGGCGGTCGCGCAGCCCGACGGTGTCGACGACGGAGTCGAGCCAGTCCTGGTCGGCGGTCTTTCCGCCCAACCGGAGCGGCAGGACGATGTTCTCGAGCGCTGTGATCGTGGGGATCAGGTTGAACGCCTGGAAGATGAACCCGATCTGCTCACGGCGGAGGATCGTGAGGTCCTTGTCGGCGAGGGTGCCGAGATCGACGTCGCCGATCAGGGCCTGCCCCGACGTGAGCGTGTCGAGGCCGGCGACGCAGTGCATGAGCGTCGACTTGCCCGAGCCCGACGGGCCCATGATCGCCGTGAAGCGCGAACGGTCGAACTCGACGGTCACACCGTCGAGCGCCTTCACGACGGTGTCGCCCTCTCCGTAGTGCTTGACGGCATTGACGGCCCGGGCAACGGCGGTGCCCGCGGGTGCGGCTGGGGGGAAGGTGGTGCTGGTCATGAAGACAAGTATCGACGTCTCCCCCGACAGCGACATCGGCCACAAGGATGATCGTCGGGCGTCGCGTACGTCAGCTGACGTACGCGACGGGGGTTGTCCCCCCGCCCGGTGCTGTGGTGAGCCCGACAGCGCGCCGCAGCCGCGGGCGCTACGTCGCTCGTGTGGGGCGGTATCGCAGGGCGACCGCCCCCGACCCGAACTCGTGGCGACCGACGAGCTCGAGCTGCACGCGCTCGCTCAGACCGGCGAGCAGCGTCGGCCCGTGTCCGGCGAGCACCGGGTGCACGATGAACTCGTACTCGTCGATCAGCTCGAGTTCCGCCAACGCCGTGGGGAGCGTCACGCCACCCACCCACAGGCCGTTGCCAGATTCCTCCTTGAGCCGTTGAACCGCCGGTCCGAGGTCGCCTCGCACCAGCTCGGCATTCCAGTCGACCCCGCTCAGCGTGCTCGACACGACGTACTTCTTCGCCCGGTCGATGCCGTCGGCGAACGGAACCTGCGTGTCATCCATCCAGTCGGGCCAGGCACCCGTCGTCGGCTTCCGCCACGCCGACTCCATCATCTCGTAGGTCACTCGGCCGAAGAGCAGCGCATCGGCTCGTTCCATCTCGGCGGCCCAGTAGCGCATCGACTCCTCGTCAGGGGGGAGGCCTGCCTCGTGAAGGCAACAACCGTCGAGGGTGACGTTGATCGAGTATCGAAGTGGTCTCATGGGTGCGCCCTTTCGTCAGTGGGTTCGCGGGTGGCCGCCGGGAGCGACGAGGCCGGTCTGGAACGCGATGACAACGAGCTGGGCGCGATCGCGGGCGCCGAGCTTCATGAGCATCCGCCCGACATGGGTGCGCGCCGTCGCCACCGAGATGAACAGCGACTCGGCGATCTCAGCGTTGGACAACCCCGCCGCGACCAGCTGCAGGACCTCGCGCTCACGGGTCGTGAGCACCGCGAGCGACTCGTCGATCGGTCCCGGCGCGACCTCGGTCGATGACGCGCTCGCCTCGGAGAATCGGGCGATCATCGCCTTCGTGACGGCGGGATCGATCAGTGCCTCACCGTTGGCCACCAGCCGGATGGCCTGGATGATCAGGTCGGGCTCGGTGTCCTTCAGGAGGAAGCCCGACGCGCCGCCGCGCAGCGCGCGGTCCACGTACTCGTCGAGCTCGAACGTCGTGAGAACGATCACCCCGGTGGCAGCGAGCTCGGGGTCGGCGGCGATCACCTCGGTCGCCTCCAGCCCGTCCATCTCGGGCATGTGAACGTCGATCAGCATCACGTCGGGGCGGTGGCGTCGCACCAGCTCGATGGCCTCGAGGCCGTTCGCCGCCTCGCCGACCACCACGAGGTCCGGCTCGTTCTCGACCAACAGCCGGATGCCGCGACGGATCAACGCCTGGTCGTCGGCCACGCCGACGGTGATCGGTTCGGTGCGCGTCACGGCTCCACCGCCACACGGACGGGCACCCACACCACAACGCTGAGCCCCGACCGCCCCGTCTGGCCGGGGCCGCTCCCCACGATCGAGAGCCGACCGCCCAGCTCCTCGGCCCGCCGCCGTATGCCCTGGATGCCGCGGCCCTCCTGCAGATCGGCCGCGCCGTTCCCCTCGTCGGACACGGTCATGAGCACGCCCCCGTGGGACTGCTGGACGGCGATCGACGCGTGGAGCGAGCCCGAATGCCGCATCACGTTGGTCAACGACTCCTGCGCGATGCGGTGGAGCGCCGTCGCCACGGCCGGGTCGAGCGAGGCCGGGTCGACCTCGATCCGGTCGTCCACGACGAGGCCGACGCGACGGAGCCGTTCGATGAGGTGGGCGAGGTCGGCGCCGTCGTCGCCGAGGAACGCCTGGGCCGGGTCGTTGAGCGCGTCGAGTGCCTGTCGCACGTCGGACAATGCGGTCGCGCTGACGGCGCGAATCTCGTCCAGCACCTCCTTCGCCGCGGCCGGGTCGGTCTCGACCCGCCGTGAACCGGCGCCGGCGAGGATCGTGATGCTGGCGAGCGAGTGTCCGATGACGTCGTGGAGCTCCCGCGCCGTCTGGAGCCGCGCCTCGGCGAGCTGCCGGCGGGCCTCGGCGTGTTGGCGCCGATCCTCCTCCTCGTCACGTTCCGCGAGATCGAGCTCGTGGCGTCGTCGCGCTGCTCCGGCGAGGCCCAGCGCCGCGGCAATCGGGGGCCATGCGAGCAGCCAGACCCACACTTGCGCCGCCGGGGCGTCGGTGGTCACCACCGCGACCGCCAGGAACACGGCGAAGGCTCCGGCGAGTTGCCAGACCCGAGCGCGGGTCAGGTGGTATCCGGCGAAGAACATGCCGACGAGCGGCACCAGGAGGACCGGGCCACCGGTGTAACTGCAGCCGAGGTACACCGCGACGCCGGCACTGCCGATCAACACCGACACCGACGGCATCGGACGACGGAAGGCCAGCCCGAGGCACGCCACGGCGATGATCACGGCCTGCGCCAGATCCGCCGGGCGGGCGCCGGGAAAGGTGAGGGGCTGCTTGCGGCCGACGACGATGCAGAACACTGCGAGCGCGACCGCACCCCCGAGGTCGGTGGGGTGGATCCAGCCGGGAGCGGGGCGGGCTGCCGGTGCGGCCATGGCCATCACCCTTGCACAGCGGGGACCCCGCGACCGTCAGACGGGACGGAACGAATCGAGCATCCGGTTGGCAATCGCGGGGTCGGGCTCTCCCAGGTCGGCGATGACCATGGCGACGAGCGGCCGGCGATCGACCGAACGCAACACGAACAGGGCCGAACCGCTGTCGAGCCGGAGCCTCGCCGTCACGACGTTGCCGCGGTCCGTCGGCAGGACGGTCGGCTCGATGCCCGTGGCACCACGGCTGAGCGCGATGCCCTTCATGATCTCGACGAGCAGCGCGGTCTCGTCGGTGCCCGGAGCGACCTGGCCGGCGCTCCACCCGAACCCGACGCGCCCGAAGTCGGTCTTGCCGTAGGAGATCTGGATGGTCGGATTCGACGGCAGCGGGCCAGGCGCCGACGGAACGACCGCGAGATCGACGAGCCAGCTGCCGTCGGGCGTGCGGTAGGTGACCCACCCGTCGCCGGTCGCACGGGTCTGACCCGAAGCGGGGATGGCCGGGCGGGCGACCGGCGTCAACGTCGTCGCCGGACCGTTGGCGCGGACGTCCCCACGGCTGTCGCCGCCGAGGGTGAACCACCCCACCGCCCCAACGAGCAGTACCCCGACGACGATCGCCACCACCACGACCACCGGCGACGTCTGCGGATCGGTCGCGGTCCGGAGCCCGGGTTGGGCGGCCCGATCCCAGGCGGGCGCGATCGGGTCGGCCGGCCCCGGCATGGGGGAACCCGGGGGCGGGAACGGCGCTGCGAAGGGGGGCACGAAGGGCGGCGCACCGTGCGTCCCGTACGGCGGGCCGGCAGCCGGACCTGCGGGTGCCCCGTACGACGCGCCAGCAGGAGGCGCGTACGTCGGCGCAGCGGCGTACTGGGGCGTGGCGGGGATCATGGCCACACGGCAGGTGGGGCACTCGACAGTGAGGTCGTCAGCGGGACGGTGACAGACGGGACAAGTGAGCAACGGCGGAACTCCTCGTGCGCGGCCCCGTTGATCGTGGGGGACGACTCCACTGGGAATCGACACGCCGACGAGAGGAATTGAGAACATTCAGCGCGGTGTCACCCGCAGCGTGAGGATCTGGAACGGGCGCACCACGATCTCCACCGCCGGTCCGCTCCTCACCAGCGCGGAGGCCGCGCGCCCCGGCCGCTCCCTGGCGTCGACCACCGCGACGTCCGCGACGTCGAAGCCGAACCCGAGTTGGGCGCGCGCTCGTCCACCCCAGGCCTCGTAGCACCGGACGATGAGGTCGCCACCGCCGTCGTCGGCGGCCTTCACGGTCTCCACGACCACACCGGGATGGTCACTCGTCACGACGCTCGCACCGTCGTCGACCAGTCGCCCGGACCGTTCGTCGGCCCGGAGCGGTTCGACCACGCGCACCGGGCAGTTGAGCCGGTACCCCTCGGCGACGACGCCCGCCTGCGACAGGCTTCCGGTGTGCGGGAGCAGTGAGTAGGTGAAGTGGTGTCGGCCCTGGTCCTGTTCGGGGTCGGGGTAGCGGGCCCCGCGGAGCAGTGTCAGCCGCAGCGTGGTGGTCGGCACCTCGCCGTCGGGACCTTCCGAGC